>NZ_BAAFZI010000017.1:0-43409 GCF_045862175.1 Lacticaseibacillus salsurae
CTCAACTTTTGCACGGAACACTGCACGAGCCTTGATCACCGGTATTGCCTATAACCTGGTTCAGCTCTTTAAACAGCTCTTTGTCTCGGAAGACCGTCGTTCAACCATCTCCTCGCTACGGTTCAGTCTCTTTCACATCGCCGGTAGGATTACTTGGCACGCCCGTCGTGTGGTGATTCATCTTGCTTCTAACTATGTTTACAAGAACTGGTTTAGTCGGCTCATGGACGAAGTCCATCAGTTGGCGACCTGAACTGAATAACTGAATAGGTCGTGCGTCGAGCCGAAAACTGGGTCGGTCTGTTCGTGGTGCATCGATCACCAACTTCTCCGCTCAGTCAGTATTCGCAACGCTCCAAACGTTGCTTTCAGACCGGCCAGATGCGATTTCATGTCCCCAATACCGAGGTGAATAATCCAGGTAAGTATTTTTCTTGGCGTTCTGCAGTTTTGCCAAAATGGTTGACCCCGACATCAGCACGGCCGGAATCAATATTGCCTAACAACGCATCATATTCGGCGATCTTCCACTTGAGTTTGTATTGCGGCAGTTTCTTGACGACTGCTTTCAACACGTCGACGTCATAACCGTCGAGCTTCCCAGATTTTTCTTTCACCGCAAACGGGGCAACGTTCCCATCAGTGATGGCCGTGATTGTGGTTTTCTTGGCGGCTTGCGTCGGGGCAGCAGTGGTGGTGGCAACAGTAGCAAAGGCGCCGGCAGCGACTAACGATAAAATAGTAATTTTTTTAAATGACATGGTGAGTTCCTCCAAAGGAATGTTTTTTAGTTGTGAACTGTTTGCGTGGCAAAGCGTGCTAGGAATTGTTTAGTGCGTTCGTGTTGCGGGTGGACTAAGACTTCATCTGGGGTGCCAGCTTCTTGGATGCGCCCATCATCAAAGAATAAAACCCGGCTGGCGACTTCTTGCACGAATCCCAATTCGTGTGACACTAAAATCACAGTGAAATCAGGATGGTCGAGCACCACTTGTTTTAAGGTTTGTAAGACTTCACCGACTAGCTCCAAATCTAACGCCGACGTCGGCTCATCGAGCAACAATAACTTGGCATCAGTGGCTAAGCTGCGGGCAATGGCGACGCGCTGCTTTTGCCCGCCGGATAGTTGTTCGGGATAAAAGTTGGCATAAGGCGCTAAGCCGACGCGGTCTAATTCTTGCAACGCCCGGGCTTTGGCTTCGTCCTTCGGGATCTTCTTGACGGTGATCAAGCCTTCTGCTACATTCTCCCAGGCGTTCTTCTGGCGAAATAAGTTGAATTGTTGAAACACCATCGTCGAGGCTTGGCGAAACTTCAGACGCTGGGCTTTGGTGATGTGTGGTGCGACGATTTGTTGATCATCAATGGTGATGGTGCCAGCATCTGGGGTTTCCAGTAAGTTCAAGCACCGCAGCAGTGTGGATTTACCTGAGCCGCTGGGTCCGATAATGCCGATGATTTCACCGGTTTGAATTTCTAAATTAATGTCTGAAAAAATTTGATGGTCATCAAATTTTTTCGCTAAATGTTCGATCGTAATCATGAGCGGACCTCCTTGCTGGCAAGCACTTGTGCGCCTACAATCGGCGTTTCAGTCGGCGCTGGCGTTTCCACTAAGTGTTGCGCCACCCGGAAGCGATTGATGCGCTTTTCAATTAAGCGAATCAAGATTTCAGTGATCACAGTCAAGGCCCAGTAGATAATGGCCAAGGACAGGTACACTTCAAAGTAGCGGAAGGTGCGCCCAGCGGTGATCTGCCCTTCAGCAGTCATTTCGATCACGCCGGCGACAAAGGCTAACGACGTGCCTTTGATCAAGCTGATGAACTGATTGCCCAACGTCGGCAAGGCCACCACCAAAGCTTCTGGAATGGTGATGCGCCGCAGGATCTGCCAGCCCGTCATGCCTAAGGTTTCAGCCGCTTCGATTTCACCAGCATCCACGGAAAGCAGCGCCCCACGAATGTTTTCTGAGTTGTAGGCCGCTTCGTTGATGGCAAAGGCTACGAAGACAAACAAGAACGCAGGCACATGGTTAATATTGAAATTCGTGTGATTGTAGTAGTTCCAATACCGCAATGCGATCGGCACACCGTAGTAGGACAAGTACAGCTGCACCAGTAGCGGCGTCCCGCGGACAAAGGAGACCAAGACGGTGAAGATTTGATTGAGCACTGGGATTTTGTGCAAGCGCACCAAGGCGATGCCCAAGGCTAAGACCAGCCCCACGACCATCGATAACAGCACAATGCCTAAAGTGATCGGCAGATACTGTAATAAGTCCGGGATATTGGTGAGAATCAGTTTGAAATCAATCAGTTTAGGCATAATTTTTCCTCCTTAAATTCGTATCAGACCAATCATGAACACATTCGGCTGCTCCTTACACCAAGGCCCAGCAATAACACTAAGTAAATTTTCATAAAAGCTCCTTTTGACCACAAAAAAACGCCTCGTAGCATATAGCTACGAGGCGCAGTCAGCGCGGTACCACTCGTTTTCGGTAGTCTAAAAACTACCCTCAAGGGGATCGTTGCAAGCAAGAATCCCTGTCGCGTTAACGGGCGCACCCGGCGTTGGCTTGATTTCCCTCACCGACACTGACTGATTGCGGACCATATTCATTCACACCGCCTTAGTCGCTTTCACCAGGCGCGGCCTCTCTGAGAATTTGGTAATGAATTACTCATCCGTCTGTCATTTACTGTTGTGAACAATTTAAACCCACGACGCGTCCTTGTCAAGCGTGATGCGAAAAAAACTTGACACAATGGCCTAATGCGTTGGAAATTAGGCCATTGCAACGATAATCGCTGCGATCACGCAAACCACCATACCAATAACGCCGACGATCATCATGGCTTTGCCAAAACCGGCATTTTCCCCTTTGAATTTGCGGCCGATGGCAAAAATAAATCCAAAAATCACCGCTAAAATCACGGCTGAGATCAACAAAATGGAAGTAAATGCAGACATGTGAAACTCCTTTTAAAGTAAATATGACAAATCACTTGAAGCACTTGGATAAGCAAACAAGACTTGTTGTGGATCAAACGCTTGGTGTTGTTGAATCAGCAACGTGAATTGGTTGATCAATTCTTCGGCATGGTCGCCGACCACTAGCGCACCAACTAACAACTGCGTCTGACGATCCCTGATGGTGGCCACCCGAGCTGTGTGATCTAAGGTGCGATGGTAGGTATACCAATTGGAAACATCCTGGTCTAATACTTGATAGCGGTCAGGATCTGCTTTAGCGGTTTGCAAATCAACCCCGACGCGCGCAATCTCAGTGGTGCCAAAGACAATTTCTGGAATCACGGGATATGCGATCGGTTCACTCATCCCTAACAAATGCTTGGCCACATAGCGGCCTTCAAAGCTGGCCACTGGGGTGAGTTTCGGTTGGGTTTTGTCCACGGCATCGCCGATGGCATAAATGTGCGGGATCTTGGTTTGCATGAATTCATTGACTGGCAACCCTTTGGCGGTCATTTCCAAACCGATCGGCGCTAAATCGATGCCGAGGTCCGCTGAGCGTCCAGTGGCCGCAAATGCCGCATTCACATTTAAGCTGAAACCATCTTCGCCGTGTAGCCAAACGCCTTGGTCTGACTTGGCGACACTTTCAAGGTGAATGTTATCATGCCAGTGAATATGCACATTCGTCATTGCTTGCTTCAGCGTCGCAGTCGCGCGTTCATCCCACCCGCGCAAAATGGTTTCAGAGCGGTTGATGATATGCACGTCAGCCCCTGCTGCCGCTGCAATGTTGGCCAGCTCCACGGAAACGTAACCTGCTCCGATAAAGGCGATGCGTTGCGGCAATTGATCCAAATCTAAAAATTCATTAGAAGTTTTAAGTAATTCCGCGCCAGGAATATCTGGTTTGGCTGGCTTGCGGCCAGTGGCAATGATGATGTCATCGGCATCAAATAAGTCTCCAGCCAGCGCCACGGTATGGCGATTGAAAAACTCCAATTCACCGTGCCGGGTATTCACCCCTGCTGCATGTAAACCCGTCAGCGTGCCACCAGGTACCGTACTGGTATAACTGCGCTTGTGTGCCATTAGTTCCGGCCAGTTGATGGTCAACTCACCGCGCACCCCAGCTGGTTGCATATCTCGGGTGGCTGTTTTGAGTTCTGCGGCGCGATAAAGCATTTTCTTCGGGTCGCATCCGCGGTTAGGACAAGTGCCACCCCACAAGTCGCGCTCAAATACCATCACGCGCTTGTGGTCAGCCAAAGCACTGGCGGCAGCGACGCCGGCAGGTCCGGCACCGATAATGATCACATCATAATGATTCATGCAACATCCTCACCTTTCTTAAAAAATCGGCGACTGTTCAGGCGTTGGCGGCTAAGAAATTCAACACCGCTTGCGCATCTAGTTTAAACTTACCCGAATCTGTTTGAAATGTCACTTTTTTCCCTTTGGCAATCGCAGGCATGATCGTTTTCAATAAGGTATCTGAAGCCGTCAACTCACTGGCTGAGGCGGTTGCTGGCGTGGCAAAACTTTGGAGCTTATGAATCGGTGTTTCCATTAACCGGGCTTTGGTTCCGGCAAAAAAGTCAGCGACCCATGCCGTGGCTGGATTTTTGGCAATGGCTTGTGGGGTGTCACATTGGACGACTTGCCCATCGCGCATCACCGCGATGCGATCGCCTAAACGCATCGCTTCATTCATATCATGCGTCACAAACACGATGGTCATGTTCAAGCGCTGATGCAGATCCAACACCAACTCCTGCAACTGATTGCGTGACAAGGGGTCAAGCGCAGAAAAAGGTTCATCCATTAAGACCACTGGCGGCTTATTGGCAAACGCCCGCAAAATGCCGACGCGCTGTTGTTCCCCACCAGATAAGGCTTTGGGCAAACGGTCGCGGTATTGAGCAGGCGGCAAGCCGACCGAATCTAATAGTTCGTCGACGCGCTTAATCACTTGGTTTTTGGGCATATGCCGCAGTTCTGGAATCAAAGCGATATTTTGGCCCACAGTCATATTAGGAAACAAGGCGATTTGTTGAAGGACATAGCCGATTTGCCAGCGCAATTCCCGAAGCGGATAAATGGTGATATCTTGACCTTTAAATTGGATCGACCCAGTAGTCGGTTCGATCAGACGGTTGATCATTTTTAACGTGGTGGTTTTGCCACTGCCAGATTCGCCCACTAAGACAAATAACTCCCCGGTATGGACTTTGAGGTTGAGATCTTGGACGGCGTCGCCTGCGGCATAGGTTTTGGTGACGTGGTCAAAGGCAATTAATTCACTCATTGTTTCGCCTCCAATAAATGATGCGTGGTCAAATAACGCTTGGCAACGCTGGCCGCCGACTGTTTCTTCACGTTCACATCGTAGTTCATCTGCTGCATATCCGTTTCGGTGATTTTACCTGCGAGTCGATTCAACCGCTTGACGATGGCAGGATGTTGTTTCGCCCAGCTGGCTTTCATCATCGGCGCGCCGCGATAAGTGGCAAAAACGTGCTTAGGATCTTGCAGCGCCAATAGTTTGTATTGGGCAATTTGGGAATCCGTCGAATACCCATCAGTGACGTCCACATGATCTTGCGACAAAGCTTGATAACGCAGCGAGGCGTCCAATGAGTTCACCTTTAAGTTCAAGCCATATTGTTGTTTGATCCCGGCATAACCATCAGCTCGGCCAGAGAATTCCAAGTCGAAGCCAGCGGTGGCATTAGGCAATTTATTGAGATCCGCGATGGTTTTTAAGCCATAGCGCTTCGCCGTACTTTGTCGCACCACCAAGGCATAAGTGTTGTTGTATTTCATCGGCGAAAGCAGCGTGAGCCCTTGTTTTTTCAACAAGGCATTGGCAATGGGATAAGAATCAGCGCCTTGCTTGATTTCAGCCGTTTGTTTGGCCGAGGGTTTCACTAAGCTGGTGACCACCGTGCCGGTAAATTCTGGATACAAATCAATTTTGCCCGACTTTAAAGCGTCGAATAAAAAGCTGGTTTGCCCGAAGTTAGGTTTCAACACCACGTCGACGTTGTCTGAACCATCTTCGATCAGTAATTTGTACATATTAATGAGCACTTCTGGTTCACTGCCAAGTTTGCCGGCAATGGTGATGGTTTCCGGTTGTGGTTTCAAGGCTTGATACCCCCAAACCCCGCCACCGATGACGCCTAATGCAACCAGTCCCGTTGCCACCCAGCGAAAACGGATCTTTTGCACTAACGCCAAGCCTGCCGAAAAGACTAAAGCCAACGCCGCCGAAGCAATCGCCCCAAGTAACGTTAAGGTCGTATCGTTGCGGTTGATCCCAGACATGATAAAGGTCCCAAGACCACCGCCGCCGATCAACGCGGCTAAAGTGGCCGTGCCGATGATCAACACTGTGGCGGTGCGGATCCCGCCCATGATCACAGGCATCGCGAGGGGCAACTCCACCTTGCGTAATTTTTGAAACCGGGTCATGCCAAATGCTTCAGCAGCTTCTTCATAGGCGGGATCGATTTCTGATAACCCGACATATGTGTTTTGGAAAATCGGCAATAAGGCGTACACCACCAGCGCAATAATGGCAGGCGTGGTGCCGATGCCGACAAGAGGAATCAACAAGCCCAACAATGCTAATGACGGAATGGTTTGCAAGATCCCAGTCAGTTGCAACAACACATTGGCCAAGCGCTTATGCCCCAGCGAAAATACCGCCAGTGGTAAGGCAATCACCACTGCGATCACCAAAGCCACTAATGAGATTTGGATATGTTGGCCTAACGCCACAAGCAAATCACCGCGACGCTCTAAAAATGTTTGCCATAAATTGCTCATGTCGTCCTCCATACGCCCATTGTTTCCGACTTTAAATATCACCCAGTTTAACATATTTTTTGACAGGTTGCTTACTATTTCACAGCACGTCACTTGCACAAATGCGTGACATGCAATAAACTAGATAGACCAATTTGTTACCTCTAGTGTAACAAATCCCGAATTTTTCCCGCAAATCACCTTAGGAGGCTCGCTGCATGTCGTCAACTCAAGCACAAGAACAAACCCTCGTCACGCAGGTGTTAGCTAAATTACACCGCCGCCTCGACATCATCGCCAGGCAATTAAAAGAAGCCCATGAAGATACCCAACGCATCGAACAAAGTTATGGCGATGCCACCAAAGTCAACATCACTGAAATCGATGACCGCATGGAAACCAATGCCGCCGTCCAACAACAAAAAATGATGGTCGCCCGCGCGGTGGAAAATGAAACCATCCTCGAACACGAACAAACCCGCTTAAAGCGGTTAGTCTCAAATCCCTATTTTGGCCGCATCGATATTCAAGATGTCGATGGCCCAGATACCTTGTATATCGGCACTGGCACCTTTCAAGACGATGATAACCAGTTTTTGATCTACGACTGGCGCGCCCCGATCGCCTCGGTTTATTACAACGGGACGCTGGGGCCAGTGACTTACGCCACCCCAGTTGGTGAACGCCAAGTCGATCTCACCAAAAAGCGCCAGTTCATGATCCAACAAGGCGTGATCACCAACATGTTTGATACTTCAGAAACCGTTGGCGATGAAATTCTGCAAGCGGTGCTTGGGGCGCAATCAGACGACTACATGCAAAACATTGTCGCCACCATTCAACAAGAACAAAACGACATCATCAGAAACACCAAAGCGGATGTCTTAGTAGTCCAAGGCGTTGCCGGCTCTGGGAAAACCTCTGCGGTACTGCAGCGCGTGGCTTACTTGCTGTATCACGCGCGCACCACGTTAGACGCTGATCAAATGGTGTTATTCTCCCCGAACCAACTGTTTGCCAATTACATTTCTGAAGTTTTGCCATCGCTTGGCGAAAAGAACATGCGCCAAGCCACGATGTATGAATTTTTCGCCAAGCGTTTTGCTGGGTTACATGTCCAAACGTTATTTGAACGTTTTGAACAAGATCAAGTGAACTTGCCAGAAACCACCAAAAAGATCCGCCGCTATAAAGAAGCGGCAGATTACTTGGATGAAATTCAACGCTTTGTCGATACCCCAGGACACGTTCCCGCCTTTATCGACATCATGTTGAACGGCGAAGTCTTCTTCAAAGCCAGCACCATTCAAAAAATCTACGCCGCCCAACCTGCACGCGCCACTGCCGCCAACAAATTCCTCGACACCAAAAATGCATTGATCAAACGCCTGCACACCCGCATCCGCCTGGCGGTTTATGACGATTGGGTACAAACTCAGTTGGAACTCATGTCTGATGAAACCACGCGCCAATTGTTAGCAGGACGTGAATTTGAATCTGGCGATGACGAAGCGCAATTCTTAGCTGAAGCTGTGGTGAGAAAAGCCTTCGCCCCAGTATATGACGCGATTTATAACGACTACTTCTTGGATGAGTATCAAGAATATCAACACTTTTTAGCCACGGTCCAAGTGCCAGCTGTTGACGCTGACGTGTGGGCCACCATGAGCCAGGCGGTCGCAGACGATTTGGAAGCTCATCACTTGCGCCTAGAAGATGCCGCGCCGATTTTATATTTGCGCGATGCGATCGCCGGTTCTGGACAAAACCATCAGATCCAATATGTGTTCGTTGATGAAATGCAAGACTACACCATGGCCCAGCTCAAATATTTGCATCATGCCTTTCCTAAAGCCAAGCTGACGCTGTTAGGCGATGCCAAACAAGATGTGTTCACCAGCAACTACCAAGCCAGTCCTTATTTTGACAGCTTGAAGCAAGTGTTCAAAGGGATGCGCATCGATCAGATCTCGTTGAACAAATCCTATCGCTCGACGCAGCCGATCACCAACTTCGGCAAAGCACTGTTGCCTGAAAGCGACCATATCTTAGCCTTCAACCGCGATGGTGAAAAACCGCAAGTCTTGTGTTTACCACAAGATCAAGCAATGGCTGGTGTCACCAAACTCGCCAATACCTTATTGCGCAGTAATCATACGGTGGCCATTTTAACCAAGAACCGCGCCGCTGCTGAACAGCTTTACACCACGCTTAAAATCGACACCCCAACGCACTTACTCACGCCACAAGATCACCACTTGCACACGGGTTGTTTGATCATGCCGGTGTACTTGGCCAAAGGGTTGGAGTTTGATGCAGTGATCGGCTGGGATGTTTCAGCTGACACTTATGCCACTGAAGCGATGCGCGATGTGTTGTATACCTTGTGCACTCGCGCTTTGCATCAGTTGATCTTATTGGGCATCGATCAACCAAGCCCCTTGATCACAGCCTTACCCGAAGAACTTTACCAACCATTGAAATTACCGGTTTAACTCAAAAGGCGCTGACTCAGTCGAATCGAGTCAGCGCCTTTTGCGTTACAACATTAAGGCGATGAAGTTATTGAGAAAATGCAGCGCAATGCTGTAGCGAATGTCTTTGGTTTTGACATAAGTCATTGTGAAGACTGCGCCCATCGCAATGTAAACTAACATATTCAAAGGCTCACTCGGTCCCGCATGCATCAAACCAAACACGACACTGGAAATGATCGAAACTGCCCATAAGCGGCGTTTATCTTTCAGTGACCCAAAGCTGTGCATCAGCAAACCGCGAAATAGCAGTTCTTCAACCGGCGGCGCCCCGACCACTGCAATCAATACCATGGTCAGCGGCGCTTGTTGTAAGACTTGCATTAAAGCATCTTGGTTTTGTGATTCTGCCGTCCAATGTAAGCTGATGGCGATACCGCTGAACCCTTGAATCAAGGCTAAGGTCAACACCATTTTACCCATGAACTGCCAAGTCTCTCGCGTTGGCGCATGCGGGCCAAAGCCTTCCGGGTCGCGCTTTAAGTAATACTGATACGTGGTGGCCAGCAAATAGATCAAACTGCCAAAGACAATGGCAAATACCAAGGCGACTAATCCCGTGCTGGCTTTGCCTTTCGTGGCAATGGTTGGGATCATCACGATCATTTCTGCGATCATGTACAAGCCAAACAGCACAACCACGCCTGCACAACGCCGGATCACTTTCCAAATATTCAATGCGTCGCCTCCTATTTAAAATAACAAAAAAGCCTTCCCAATGCGGAAGGCTCTCGCTGCCGTCTACTGGATTTGAACCAGCGACCTCAGCCTTACCACGGCTGCGCTCTACCTTCTGAGCTAAGGCGGCGTCAACAACTGCCTATCCAATATACAATAGTCGTCTAGGCACCTGCAACTTTTTCAGCGCCGGCCTTGATACTCCGCTAAGAACTCATCCACAAAATCATGCATCACTTGCGTCCGCGCTTGAGCTAAGGTTTTAGCGGCTGGGGTATTCATTTGACCGGCGAGTTTAAACAACTTCTCTTCAAAATGATTCAACACCGGGCTTGGCGTTTGGCGATATTGCGTGGCAGTGAGTGTCGTACGCGGTGGGATCGCTGGATCATACATCATACTGCCATGCGCACCACCATACATAAAGGTCCGCGCAATGCCAATGGCCCCGATGGCATCTAAGCGATCAGCATCTTGCACCAGTTGGCCTTCCAGACTTAATTCAAAGTGATGCGCTAAATTCGCTTTATAGCTCATATGATCGATGATTTCAAAAATCGCTTGTTGCTGTTGGGTGCTGGCGCCGGCTTTGACCAACTCGGAAGCCGTTTGAGCTTTGGCTGCCATCACATCAGCCACGAGTTTATCGTCGTAGGTGTCATGTAGTGTTGCGGCCGCCAAAGTGATGTCGGCATCCGCTTGCGGTGTTTGTTTTAATAATTGCCGCGCGGTGGCTACCACGCGTTTGATATGATCGGCGGCATGGCCGCTGGAATCATGTTGGGCCACCGCATCAGCGTAAGCCGTTAAAGTGGAAATTTTCATTTTAACCTCGAATTCGTTACACTATTGGGGTAAGTTGAACCCTTGAGCCTTTAAAATTGTGCCAATGTCATCCCGATGATGTTGATCAGCTGATAAGTGCTTTTCGATCAAGCTGGTGAAAGATTCCACGCGCGCCCCTGTTGTCCGATGGGCGTAATAATCAGTGACTTGCGCATCATAGCTTGATAAATCAACGCGCCCGGGATATGTATTCTCGCCTAGCACTGCCGCTTGTGGCAAGCGCGGTTTCAACTCAGTGGTTTGATCCGGTACGCCGATCATCAACCCTAACAATGGGAAAGTGTACTTCGGCAAGTGCAATAACTGGATCATTTGCGCTGGGTCGTTCAAAATACTCCCCAGCATCACGCCACCTAAGCCGCTATGTTCAGCCGTGCTCAACATGTTTTGGGCCGCCAGCGTCGCATCAAAGCAGCCGGCTAAAAAAGCATTCCAGTTGGTGAAGTGCGCAATATCTGCCTGTTGAGGTGTTTGCGCAATATCACGCGCCGTGTCCACCACGAAAATAAATAATTCACCATTGCCGGTAATGCATGGGCTGGTCGAAATATTTTGGATCGCTTGGCGCAACTTGGCGTCAGTCACGCGAATCAAACTAAACGATTGTAAGAATTCACTAGAACTGGTCGCTTGCGCTGTTGCCACCAAGCTTTGCCAGTTGATCGGTTCAGCTTTAAATTTGCGAATACTGCGATGCGCCAAAGCATTTTGATCCAAAAAGGTCACTCCATTTCAAAGAAGGTTTTTAATATGTTTCATGATAACACGATTCCGACTCACATTGTGGTGCGCGGCGCCAGAGCGAATAACTTAAAAAGCTTAAACGTCGACATCCCCTTGCATCAACTGGTCGCCATCACTGGCCGCTCAGGCTCTGGTAAGTCAAGCCTCGCGATGGGCGTGTTGTACGCAGAAGGCATGCGCCGTTATGTTTCAGCGTTGTCCACTTACACCCGCCGACGCTTAGGGCAAGTCGGCCACGCGCAAGTCGATAAAGTTGAACACATCCCCAGTGCCATCGCCTTGCGCCAACGCCCAGTCGTCCCTGGTGTGCGCAGTACAGTCGGCACCACCACTGAAGCGCTGAATGTGGTGCGCTTAATGTTTTCAAGATTAGGTTCGCCGCAATGTCCAAATGGCCACCAGATCCCGCCGACCATTGAAATTGCGCATTTAATGGACACCCAAGGCGAAAAAGCCACTTTGACATGTCCCGAATGCGGTGCTTCTGTACGCTTGTTTGGCGCTGAAAGTTTCGCCTTTAATTCCGTTGGCGCTTGCCCTGAATGCAATGGTACCGGTGTGGCGAAGACTTTAGCGGTATCGCGCTTGATCCCAGATCCCACCAAAACCATTCGCGAAGGCGCCGTGGCTTCTTGGCGCTTGCCAGGGCGCAACTTCATGCAAATCGTCGCGCAATATGCTGGCGTCGACATCGATACGCCATTCAACCAGCTGCCTCAAGATCAACAAGACATGGTATGGCATGGTCCCAAGCGCACTTACGCCATCAACATCCCATCTAAAACCGGCAAGATTTTCCACATGGACAATGCCGTTTATGAAAATGCGTATAATGCGGTGCTGGATTCCATGGCCACTACCACCAACGAACGCGCGATCCAACGCTTGAACCGCTTCTATGAATTCGGCGTATGTCCGGTATGCCACGGCTCTCGTTTTGATCAAAAGCTGCTCACGCAAAAAATCGTCGGCAAAAACATCGCTGAAGTTTCTGATTTAACGCTCAGTGAACTCCATGATTTTTTGCCAAAGATCCAAGCATGGTTACCTGATGATATGCAACCACTCGCCCATGACATTTTGCGGGAACTCGATCAGATCTTAAAGCCATTGCTTGATTTAGGCTTGAGTTACTTGGCCTTGAGTCGCGCTGGGAGCACCTTGTCGACTGGTGAACTGCAACGGATCCAGCTGGCGCGCACTTTACGCACGCAAACCACCGGCGTGTTATACGTCTTAGATGAACCTAGCATCGGCTTACACCCCGCCAATGTTGAAGGGTTGATCGAAGTGATGCGAGCACTAGTCGCTCAAGGTAATTCTGTGGTCGTCGTCGATCACGATACGGCGATCATTGAAGCTGCCGACACGGTTTTAGAAATCGGGCCTGAAGCTGGGAAGGCTGGTGGTCGCTTGTTGAATCTTGGGACACCGGCAGAAATTTCTCAAGCTGACGATTCCTTGATCGCACCTTTTCTCAATGGCTCGGCAACTTTGCGGGTGAGACCCGTTCCGCAACCAGCGAAGAAATATTTTGGCGTCACTGTCACCGATCGTTTTAATTTGCACAACCTCACCGCCAGTTTCCCGATCAATCAGTTTTCAGTGGTGTCAGGATTTTCTGGCGCTGGGAAGTCAACGCTAGTCCTAGATGCTTTAGTCCCGGCCTTGACCGCCACCAAGAAACAGCCAGCGCCAAGTTTTGTGTCGGACATTCAAACTGGTGGCATTAAGCGGGTCGTCGCCATCGATGCCACACCTGTCGGCAAAAATGTTCGCTCAACAGTCGCCACTTATACGGACATTTTGGATCACTTGCGCAGCCTGTTTGCCGCCTTGCCACAAAGCCAAACCGCGGGCTACACCGCCAGCAACTTTTCATATAACGTCAAGCTTGGCGCTTGTCCCACTTGTGGCGGCACTGGGCAGATCAACTTGGACATTCAATACTTACCTGACATGCAAGAAATTTGTCCCACTTGCCATGGCCAACGCTACGATCCGGCAATGTTGAAAATCAAGTGGCATGGCAAAAATATCGCCGAATGTTTGGCGCAATCTGTGGATGACGCGCAACAATTCTTTGCTGACCAACCAGCGATCGCCCAAACCTTGCAGACCTTGCATGATATGGGACTGGGCTATTTGCAATTAGGCGAAAGCACGCCTTCGTTATCTGGTGGTGAAGCCCAGCGCTTGCGGTTGACCAGCCATTTGCGGCGCAGCCAGCGCGGCACTTTGTTTGTGTTTGATGAACCAAGCGTGGGCTTGCATCCCCTAGATGTGCAAGTGCTTCTGCAAGTCTTTCAGCGCTTGATCGACCAAGGCGCTACGGTGCTGGCGATCGAACACGACTTAGATATGATCGCCAATGCCGATTATTTGTTTGATGTGGGGCCAGAAGGCGGGGATTTTGGTGGCAAACTCGTCGCCCAAGGCACCCCTGAGCAAGTGGCAAGCGGTGATGGGCATACCGCCAAGTTTTTGCATCAACATCTAACCCATTTTCAACATTAAAAAAGTCGTCGTGAGCGCATCACGGCGGCTTTTTGCGATTTATAAGGTGGTAATTTTCTCAATGGCAGCCAGCTCATCGGCAGTAAAGCTGGTATTTTGTGCGGCTTGTAAATTATCATCCAAATGTGCGGCATTGGTGGTGCCAATGATCACACTAGCGACCACGCGATCGCGCAATAGCCAAGCCAAAGCCAGTTGACTCAAACTTTGCCCGCGGTTTTGGGCGATTTGGTTCAGCGCGTTGAGTTTTTCAACTAACGCGTCTGCACCGACGCTTAACGTCGCTTGATTGGTGTGATGGATCTTAAAGTCTGCCGGCAAGCCGTTTAAATAGCGCTCTGACAACAATCCTTCTGAAAGCGGTCCATATGCCACTAACCCTTGATGATGCTCGCGCAGCACGTTCAATAAGCCGCTAGTTTCCACGTCGCGATTGAACATGTTGTAGCTCATTTGCGACACCACTACTGGCGTTTTTTCGGCTTCAAACAGCGCCAACGCCGCTTGCGTTTGTTCAACGTTATAATTTGAGATCCCGATATAGCGGGCTTTGCCACTTTTCACCACGGCAGCTAAAGCCGACACGGTTTCTTCTAGCGGCACAGATTCATCGAAGCGATGCGCATAGTAGATATCGACATAATCGGTTTGTAATCGGCGCAGTGAGCCATCGATATGCTGTAAGATCGCTTTGCGCGACAAGCCACTGCCAAAAGGCCCGTCGCCGATGGCAAAGCCAACTTTTGTGGCGATCACCAGTTCATCACGGTAATCTTTTAGTTCGCCGGCAAGCACGCGACCTAACAGCGCTTCACTGGAGCCATAAGGGATCCCGTAATGATCGGCGACATCAAAGTGAAATACCCCTTGATCAAACGCATGCAACAATAGCGCTTGGCGTTCTTCAAACGGCGCTTGCGCATCAAAATGTTGCCATAAGCCTAACGACACTGCTGGTAGCCGCAAGCCAGAATCGCCTACTGAGCGGATCGGCAACTGATCATAGCGGGTCGTTTTTGCTTCGTACATACCCATCATCCTTTCTCGATAGGTATATTGTCGCATGTTACCGTTTTCAATGCCAGGTCAAAGCTTGTAAACCAATGACCTAAAAAGTGACCGCAAAAAAGGACCGACAACTGCGGCCCCTTTCGATCACTTAAAATAGTTTTCCAAGAAATGCGCGATGCCATCTTCCGTATTGCGCAAAGTTTGAAAACGTGCGGCTTTGGCCACATCTGGTACGGCATTGCCCATTGCCACCGAGATCCCGGCGGCTTTAAGCATGCCCAGATCATTGAGCCCATCGCCAAAAACGATCGTGCGGCTGGCAGGAATGCCAGTTTTGGCTTGCAGTTCGGCAATGGCCACAGATTTGTCCACGTGTTTAGGGATCAATTCGATATTGGTCGCATCACTGGCAGACAAATGCATGGCATTGCTGGCAGCTAAAGTCATCATCGTGCGCGCCAGCGATTCCGGATCATGCGGGCTAAAAATGATCCCGTTGGTGATCTCGCCAACATGGCCTAATAAGTTTTCCAACGTGTGGACTTGCTTGACGGCAATATGGGCAGTTTCACTAGCAAAACTCATCATCACGTCGATCACTGATTGGCTCGGCGTTTTGGTGTAATACACGGTGTCATCAGTGAAATACACTGCTGGTAGATTTTGGGCGCCAGCGGCTTGTTCCGTCAGCGTCAAGGCATGTTCGCCCATTAAGTGGTGCACGCGCTGCCCATTGAAGTCATACACGGCCCCATTCGACGCAATGATCTCGGCGCGCTGATCGACTTGATCGGCGATCACTTTGGCCAAGTTATACATGCGGCCAGTGGCGGCGTAGAATTCATGGCCGGCATCCAACAATTGTTGCAAAACGGCAATGGTTTTGGCGCTGACGTGTTGATGGTCATAGGCCAATGTCCCATCAATGTCGGAAATGATCAGATACTTGTCCATGTCTCCTGCTATATAAAATGTGGAAGAATGTCTAATGACACTAGTAAAGGATTATATATTTCCTTTCTTAGTTGTACATTCATTATTTCATTTGGTCCCGTTAACACCAGTATTCTTACGTCGGTATACACCTAGCAACATTGACTGGCTCTTGAACCTTTAGGACATAGCCTGCCCCTGAGCATATTGAATCAAGTTTTGTACGGCGTTATCATCGCGTTCAAGCTGAGCTCCGCAACCGTAACAATGAAACTCGTGATGTTTCGTCCCGTGAAGCGCATTACCGGCCAGCGTCAGTTTATCATCGTCTGTTTTCACTAAGGCGCAGCGACTACACCGCTGTGTGCTCGGATAGAACCGATTGACTATCACCAACTGACGTCCGTACCATTGCGTCTTGTCCTTCATCAACAGCTTGAAGCGGCCAAACAACGAGCGATGTAACTTCTTCGCTAGTCGTTTGTTCATCTTCATATGCAAGACATCCAAGTCTTCAATGGCAATCGTACCGTTAGTTTGCACCAGCAGCGTCGTAAACTTTTGCAAGAGGTCATTTTGAATCCGAGTCACTTTCTGGTAAGTCCGCTGTAACTTGGTTCTCGTTACGCGGTAATTGTTAGAACGAAAATGATTTGGATTTGCGTGACGCTTTCGAGCAAGCCGCCGCTGGTACAAGGACACTCGATGGTACAAACTGACCAGTCGCTCGGTCAATACACGAATGGCCGACATTGTTTCGCCTTCGTTATAGACGAATTTACCGATGTTGGCATCAATACCACAAATCCGCTGGTTTTCAGGCAACGGATCAGGCGCTACAACATCGATGCTAAGACAAGCGTAGTAGCCATCTGCTTCTTTGACGATTGAAGCCACTTTAACAGAACCTGACCAGCGGGGCGTTTCAGCCAACCGAATGTCATACCATCGATCACGATAGCCATGCGGTTTATCCAAGCGCAATTTACCATTCACGATGGCTGCTCTGTCTGTTTTGAAGGCTTTGCGGCTACGCTTTTTTGACTTGAAGCGAGGCTTGCGATGATCTGGCATTTCAGGGTTAAAGAAATTTGCCCAGGCTCGGGATAAATCGTGAACCGCCAATTGCAAGATCCGCGCCGAACGGCCATATTGCCAGTCAGCTTTGTTGGCGACCAGTTCATCTCGCACCTTGCGTTCGTTAGGCCGTGCCGTCTTATCTGCCAATACCACTGAGGCATCATACATCGCATTCCAAGTCGCAAGTGCTTGGTTGTAACAATAGCGTCGGTAATCGCAGGCCTGGGCTAATGCCCGTTGCATAGTTGCGTTTGGGTAGCAGCGGATCTTGTGTGTTCTCAACATTTTTTCACCTCATTTCGCTGATAAACAGCATAGCAAATGAAGATGAAATTTCATTGTCAAGACAAGATGAAAACCGCCACCCGGTCTCCATGCATCAGTCAGAAAATTTTCACGAGTTTGTCATCTTGTAGCATTGAGTCGTTCTGCCTTCCACTTGATTACTGCAGAACAACTAATCGCTACAAATTAACACATTGTGCCACATTTTCAACTACTGTTAACTTCCTCCTGAAAAAAAGACGGCTAAGATTCAGCCGTCAGCGTAGGTCTAGCGTCCTTGAGGAATGCTTTGCAGGTCAGATTTGAACCATTCATTCCAAGGCGTTTCGGGTAACCCGTTGTCATTAAACGGCGCGTTGATCGTGTTTAATAATGCGATCAAATTGGCACCGCGTTCGCGCAATAAGCCAGCAGCCAACTCTTCTCTTGAAAATGAGCGGTTGTCCATCAACCAAGCGTTGATATCGGCGATATGCCCAGTAGTATCTGCTTGGGCGATCAGGTCCAAGCCTTCGTTACGGTATTTATCCAAATAAAAATCAATGAAGTCGCTGAGGGCTTTTTGTTGCGCGTCAGCCGTCAGTTCAGAAATCGACTTACTCATAGCATTACGCCATCCTTTCAAATTACTCACTAGTATACGATAGCTAAATTTGCGCCAGTTAGCAAATCTGAATTCAAGGTATTGGCCATTTTTCAGTGAGGTGTCGTGATGAAAAATTTGGCCAAAGCCTTGTGTCAGCGGCCTTGCCTCAAGTCCAGACGACTTTCAGGCAACAAGCTGACGGCCAATTAAATTTTTCACTTGGCATTTCGTCGCTGGGTGATGCGATCAACAAAGATCCCTAAAAGCATCCCCACTAACGCCGGTACCGTCCAGCCTAACCCAGAAGCAAACCCAGGCAACCCTTGCCCAAGTGCCAACAAGCTGGTGCACCAGCCGGCTTTTAAGCCAGTGGCATTCAAGCCATCTAATAACGCTGGGATCGCCGTAAATAACAGCGATAAGTTAAACAACCAGCGGTGTTGGGTAAATTTCACTGACAACAACCCTACCAAGATCAGCACAATGGCAAAAGGATACAACGCCACTAACACTGGCGTTGACACGCTTAACAGCCGATCCAACCCGACATTGGCAAAAAACATCGGGATCAACGTGGCCACTGCGATCACGCCTTGATAAGGCAAACGGGGAAACATTTCTTTGGCGGTATCCCCAAACGCAGTGATCAAGCCGATGGCAGTTTTCAAACAGGCAATGATCACGATCACCGCTAACAGCACATTACCAGCCGTGCCGAAATAGTGATGGGCGACATTACTTAAAATCACCCCACCATTGTCCGCGCGCGCAAACACCCCTAAGGCGTTGCGCCCTAATAATGCCAATAGCGCATAGATCACACCCATCAGCCCTGCCGCCAAAGTCCCCGCCAACACGGTATGTTTGGCAATGGCCGTGGGTTGGGTGATCCCTAGTTGCTTGATGGCATTGACCACGATGATCCCAAAAGCCAACGCCGCTAACGCATCCATCGTCGAGTAACCTGCAGTAAAGCCGCTAGTCATCGCCGCCGTGCGATAAGTCCCAACGGCTGCTTGCCCATGTCCGATCGGTGCCACTACCACAGCGATCAGAAAAACGGCCAACACCACCAAAAATACTGGCGTCAGGACTTTGCCGACATACACCATGATCTTGCTAGGTTTGCGGGCAAACCACCAAGCCGCAACAAAAAAAATCACCGAATAGATCGCCAACACTGGCGCTTGATGCCCTGCGCCGACAAAGCGCGTCAGCCCGATCTCATAAGAAATCGACGCCAAGCGCGGTAACGCAAATAATGGGCCGATACACAAATACAATAAGATGGTAAACCCATAAGCAAACGGCCGATTGGCTTTTTCAGCTAAGCCAAACACCCCATCGACTTTGGTGATCCCGATCGCGGCCACCCCTAACAGCGGCAAGCCGACACCAGAAATCAAAAAGCCGATTACTGCCGGCCATAAGTGGTCACCTGCTTGCTGGCCGACAAATACTGGGAAGATCAAGTTGCCGGCGCCAAAAAATAAGCCAAACAACATGGTGCCAATAAAAATCAGTTCGCGTTGTGTGAGTTTGCGCGATGTCATTTCAATTCCTCTTTTCACTTGTTACTGGCATTGTAGCAAGCAACTCTGACAAGCTTATGAACAATTCATGAGAAACAAAATGGCTGAACGACTTATGTACCTTACACCTGCAAATGGCGATGCTTTAATTTCGGAAACACATGCGTATCGGCAAACCCGATCACCGCTCCTTGTGCCACTAAAGAAACCAACGTACCGATATTGATGGCATAGATCTGCTTGGTCAACGCGACACACAAAATATCGATGGTGATCGGCGGCAGAAACGAAACCGGTTGGGCGATCGCCGCATTGCCATGCAAAAAGCGGAAGCGAATGATCTGCATGAAGTCGTCATTGGGATGCAACACCACATTGATGCGTTGATAAATCGACGTCGCACACCCGATACACATGATTCCGATCAGATCCAACCCGACGCGCAAAGCCAACGGCAAAGCCACTAACGGCGTCATTTTGATCAAAGTGGCAAAACCTGACACCAGAAACGAAAATGGCACCATGTACAAAAAGTTCCCTGCGATCCGCCGCCAGTCAATACGCCTTAACACTGCCGCATTAAACGCCACCACGGCGACGCCTTCTAGCAACAAGATCGTCAGTAGCGACACGTTAAACGCGTGACTTAAATTAACCGCACTCGACGTCCACAGCGCACTGCCGAGGTTCATCGCCACTGTCATGCCATTGCCAAAGCCATTAAGGATCAACGAAAAGCCAAACATGCCAAATAATTGGCCTGAGGATAATTTTTCTACTGAAGCATGCATTTTCTCATCTTCTTACAACGCCAAATAATCCGCTAAATAATCTGCCATCCCAGCGCCTTCATTGTCATAAGCCGTCACCGCGTCTGCGACTTGTAAGATCTCCGGACGGGCATTTTTCATTGCCACGCCAACGCCGGCATAAGCGATCAGATCTAAATCGTTAAGATCATCCCCAAACGCGATCACGTCTGGTTGGGCGATGCCGTAAAGTTTGGCCACATAAGCCACTGCTTGCGATTTGCTAGTATGGCCCGCTGTCACTTCAAGGGCAGTGTGTTCGCCACTCCAAGCCCCCCAAGTTTTCGGGGTAAGCTTGGGAAAATGCTGGTGCACCGCGCGTTGTAAAGCTGCCAAGGTGTGTTCGCGAATAAACATCGTCACGGAGATCGGCGCTTGTTGCAACCCGTTGACGTCAAACAAGTGTTGTGGCGCTGGCAGATCCGGCAAAAATGGCATATCCACATAGCCGTGATCGGCTAACAACAACTGCTTGCCTTCTGCCACCATCAACTCGATGTCAAATTGTTGCTTCAACGCTTTTAACGCCAAAGCTGTTTGCGTGGTTAAGGCGACTTGGTGTTCATGAGCCCAATGTTGATGCGGTTTGTGGATCAACGCCCCATTGAAGTTGATCATCGGGCCGTTCAGTGCCAGTTCATCATAGAAATTTTCTGAGATCGCATCTGGTCGCCCAGTGGTGATCACCACCAAATGTCCTGCCGCTTGCGCCGCTTTAAGCGTTGCGATAGTTTGGGGGCTCAAGGCCCCTGCTTGATTTAACGTGGTGCCATCGAGATCTAAGGCGATCAGCTTTTGATTCATATCCGCCATCCTTACGTCCAAAAATTTACGGCAGTCACCGTGGGTTTATTCTAACGCATTTGCCAAGCTTTTGGCTAACGTAACGGTTACGCCAACAAGCATTCATTGGGATAATGTTCTTTGAGATACGCTTCGATCACGGTTTGCATGCGCGCAACTGAAGGGGACTTTTGGGTGGTAGGGTTCATCACCAAGCACAGTGTCCGCTCAAACGGTTCAGAAAATGGGTACGTGTTGACATCCCCCACTAACTTCTTTAACGCCAATTTCGGCAACACCCCTAAGCCCAAACCGGCTTCGACCATCGACAAAATCGACTGGTCATCCAGCGAATAATGCAGCGAGTTGGTCGACACATTGTAGCGATCCAGCGCCTTTTTGGTGTCGCGGTCGTAATCGGCTTGTTGCAAAATGAAGTTTTGATGCGCCATATCACGATCCGTCATGTAAGTCCCGTTAGCTGGGGTGTAGGCTCGCGGCGTGATGCAATAGATCGGGTCTTTCAACAGCGGAATGGCGATCAATTGCTTGGCCACTGGCATCAACGAAAAGCCGATATCGATGGTACCGACGCGCACTTGTTCAGCAATTTCATTGAAGCTGGCTTGCACCAACGACACGGCGATTTTTGGGTATTGTTTTTTGAAGCGCAGAATGATTTCCGGCAGCCAATTGTTGGACACTGACGAAAAGGCCCCAATGCGAATGCGGCCGGTGTTGATGCCATTGATATTGTCGGCGATCTGCACCAATTGGTCTTCTAAATTTAAGATCGATTGGATCGTCGGTAAAATCGCCGTGCCATCAGGCGTCAACTCCACGCCAGTACGGTTGCGGATAAATAAAGGAAAGCCCAGATCATTTTCCAATTGGGAGACACTGTGAGATACCGCACTTGGGGTGACATTTAACGCTTGTGCAGCTTGCATAAAGGTGCCTTTTTCTACCACCGCACTAAAAACTTCGTAACTGAAATTACTCATGAACTGCCTCCTAGATCCCACTGCCACGCCGTTTTCGACGATACATGAGAAATTCTCATGTAGCTTTGAACAAGTTGAATTTTACTTCATCATAAAATCAACGTAAGCTGAAGTCAAGTTAGTCAAACAGAAAGGAAGATCATCATGGAATTAGCCCAACGCAATTATCAAAATGCCAGTGCCGGATTAGAGGCGCTGTTTGCCGCGTCGACGCCTGAGGTGATCTCCTTTGCTGGCGGCTACCCCGATCGCAAGTTGTTTCCGACCAAACAATTGAATCAAGCTTTCGCCCATAGTTTTTCAAGCGCAGACCCAGAATTATTGCAATACGCTTCGGCATCTGGTTACTTACCTTTGCGCCAAAAGTTGGCGGCGCGCATGCAACAAGACGGCATGTCGGTCACTGACAAAGACGTGCTGTTGACCCAAGGCGCCCAACAAGGCATCGACTTAACGGCGCGCTTGTTGTTGAACGTTGGCGACGGGTTGGTCGTTGAAGGTCCCACTTATGTTGGCGCTTTGGCGGCCTTTGATGCGTATCAACCAACTTATTATCCGGTGGCTGTGGAAGCTGACGGCATGGACTTACACGCGCTACAAAAAGTGTTGATGACCAAGTCCGTCAAGTTGATCTACACCATTCCTGATTTCCAAAACCCGACTGGCACTGTGATGTCGTTAGCTAAACGCCAAGCATTGATCGCTTTGGCCAATCAATATGACGTGATGATCTTAGAAGACGGGCCTTATCGCGACTTGCGTTATAGCGGCTCAAACTTACCGACGTTACAAAGCTTGGATACCCAAGGCCGCGTGATTTTTCTCGGCAGTTTCTCCAAGATCTTAGCGCCGAGCTTGCGCTTAGGTTGGCTGGTGGCACAACCGGAATTATTGCATCACCTCACTGCCTTAAAAGGCGGCGTGGATGTGGAATCCAGCAACTTGATGATGCATGGGATCAATGCCTATTTGGAACAAAACGACCTTAACGCGCATATCCAACAAATTCGCGCTTGTTATGTCGAAAAGAAAAACTTGATGGTCCACACCTTGCGACAACATTTGCCAGCTGGCTGCACCATCAATGATCCTGACGGCGGCTTCTTCTTGTGGCTGCAGCTACCTGAAGGCTTTGACGCGGAAGCCTTTATGAATGACACCTTGATGCCACAAGCTAATGTCTCCTTTGTGCCTGCCAGCGTAATGGTGCCAGGCAATGGCATGATCAACGGGGCGCGGTTGAACTTCACTGGCCCCACGTTGGCTCAGATCAAAACCGGCGCCTTGGCATTATGCGACGCGTTGACGCAAGCCTTAGCGCAACCGCAACGCCTTCAACATTAAGCAAAAGCCCTTCACGAATTTCCTCTCGTGAAGGGCTTTTTTGATGCTTACTTCAGCACGCGAACGCCGAAGCTTGGGTAGAAGTAGCGCGTGATCGTGGCGATCTTAACCGTTTCGCCTGGTTCTGGGGCAGTGATGTATTGGTTATTGCCAATATACAGCGCATCGTGATACGTGCTGCCGTTACTGCTCCAAAATAAAATGTCCCCAGGTTTTAAACTGGACAAGCTGACGCGGGTGCCAGCATTTTGTTGACTGCCAGTGTAGCCGCCGATATTGATGCCAGCTGCATGCAAGAAGACATAATACATCAAACCAGAACAATCGAAGCTGTTCGGCCCTTTGCCACCCCAAACATACGGCTTGCCGAGCTCAGTTTTAGCCAAAGCGATCACTGCGGCGATCTTAGCTGACGCTGAGCTATTCGTTGGCGTAGATGGGGCAGTTGACGTCCCAGTAGCGGCGCCGGTATAAGGAACCGCGCCGGCTGAAGCGACCCAGCGATTGGCGCCAAGCTGATACCAAGTGTAGCCATTAGCCGTTGCTGTGGCCGTGTAGCTATAAATCGAACCGGCCTTCAAGCTACCATTGACGCTGTAGCCAGTGCCAGCACCTGAGCGCTGGTTGGACGCATATTTGATCTGCACTTTGCCGCTGGCAGCATTTGGTGTTGAAGGTTGCGTCGACGTTGACGCACTGCCGGCATATGGGGCAGCCCCAGCAGAAGCGACCCACTTGTTGGTGCCGATCTGGTACCACGTATAGCCATTGGCCTTGGCCGTAGCCGTGTATGTATAAACGGCGCCAACACGTAAGCTACCGTTGACACTGTAGCCAGTGCCGGCACCAGAACGTTGATTGGATGCATATTTGATCTGCACTTTGCCGCTAGCAGCAGTGCCGGTGTTGCTTGCGGTTGCGCCTGCAGTGGTTGATGCCCCGGCCGAGGCGACCCAGCGGTTAGTGCCGATTTGATACCACGTGTAGCCGTTAGCCGTGGCAGTTTTGCTATAAGCGAGTACGGAACCCACGCTTAAGCCGCCAACGATCCGTGCAGACGTGGTTGGCGTTTGGCGAATGTTAGATGAATAATTGATCTTCACATAACTGGCTGCGGACACTTTGTTGCTATGCCCTGAGGCGAGTAACACCCCGGCAAATACGGCAGTACTGGCAAGTAAGGATGTGGAAAGCTTGCTGGTTTTCAATGTTGTTCCCCCGAATAATTTCATTTTTAATAACATATATGGTCAATTCAACGTCAAAAACGTAACGTTTGACTTCTTTGAGTGTACCTTCATTGTGTTACGGCAAGATGACTAAAACTAAACAATCGTAAAACATCCTTAAGCCCTTTGAGGTTTTTTTAAAAGTTGAAAGATAACATTTTTTACAAATGAAGCGAATGCTAAATAACACCACAAAAAAACGAGCCGCAAAATTGCGACTCGTTGGATCTGGTTTAACGATGGATGTAAGTGAAGTTGCCAGCGCCAGAAACCGTTTGGGTGTTTGGACCAGCTGGGTTAGAAAAGCCCATGCCGCCTTGTTGAACGGTGATTGTGTTGCCACTAACGCCAACAACATAAGCCACATGACCATAACCCGCAGCGGCAGTCCAGCCGCCAAAGTTTTGCCCACCGGCAACGACGACGATCGAGCCGACACTTGGCGTATGGTTGACTGTGAAGCCTTGTGCTGCGGCACTAGCGCCCCATTGGCCGCCATTGCCCCAGTAGTTGCCAGCCCAAGGTGCCACTGACTTCACATACCAAGTGCATTGACCCCAAGCGTAAGTGTTACCGGCAGAATTCGTCGCCGTCCGGTTGCCTGCAGGCGTTGCACTAGCAGCGTTGGTGTAAGTCGATGCCGTATTCGTGCGAGTTTGCGTCGTCGTTGTGCTAGTCGCACTGGCTGAGCGCGTCGTCGTACTTGGTGTGCTAGTGGTAGCCGCAGCACTGCCAGTGTATGGTTGCGCGCCGGCGACCCATTGGTTGGTGCCAACTTGATACCACGTGTAGCCATCAGCAACTGTGGTGGCCGTGTAGTTGCGGATCGTGCCAGCTGGTAAGCTACCAGTGACAGTCGCGGAAGTATCGGCACTGCTCCGTAAGTTAGAGGCAACGGTCGTTTGCACTTTGCCACTAGCCGCAGTCACTGTTGGCGTGGTGGTCGTTGCGGCCGCTTTTGGTGCCGGCGTTACAGCGGCAGGCGTCGCACTGGCCGTGGTCGTGGCACTAGGCGTAGCGGTAGCGGCAGGCGTGGTCGTTTGAGCAGACGCAGTGGTAGTAGGTGTTGCGGGTTGAACGCTTGCTTGTGTGGCGGTGCGGGTCACACCAGTTTCAGTGACCCCAGCAGAAGCGACCCAAGCGTTTTTGCCGACTTTGTACCACGTGTAGCCGCCTGCTTGAACCGTTTGCGTAAAGTTCAGCTTTTGGCCAGGGTAGTAACCGCCAGCGATCTTATTGCTGGTAGATGGGCCCACGCGCTTATTGGACGCGTCAGTCACGGTCACTTGGCCACCAGTGACTTTGGCGCCGGCAGAAGCGACCCATTGGTTATCGCCGATTTCATACCAGGTGTAGCCACTAGCAGTCGCGGTTTTGTCATAGCTGTAAGTATCGCCAACTTTTAAACCGCCGATGATCTTGGCATCAGTGCCGGCATTTTGGCGTAGGTTCGATGAATAGTCGACGCGCAATTTGCTATCGGCAGAAACTTGATGGGATTGGCCTTGTTGTGCGACAAGCAACCCAGCAAAGACGGCAGTACTGGTTAATAAAGATGCAGTTAATTTACTAATTTTCACGATATTCCTCCTGGCATGGTACCCGATAAAATTTCGCTTTCGCTTCATAAAATCACAAAAGCTTCAACATTTGATAACTAGAGTCTACCAGCCAAGTTTTACGTGAACGTTACTAGACGGGAACATTTCCAACACAGGTGATTAATTTAATAACAAAGCGTCGATTTTAAATGAACACTTGTGCCAAATTAAAAAACAAAAAAACAACGCGCTTCTGCCAGTCAAGCTGACGAAACACGTTGTCGATGACGTTAACCTAAGTATCCGATCACCATCGCGATCACCAAAATGATCAATACGATAGTCGTGATCCAAGTGTATAAGCGGTCTTTTTCTTTGATAAACGCATAGATCGATACCACGACTCGCAATACCGGCGTCAAGATCAGCAAAAAGATCCCCAGCATCATAATGGCGTAAGCTTTAAACTGCAGCACCCCTTGCAAAATGGTGCCAGGCGCATGCGGATGCACGCCAGCGGGATAACCGCTAGTGCCGCTGATCAACAGATCCAAGATCCCCACAATGATCACAAACGCCGCGATCAACACGCCGATCTGCATGATCTTGCCGATAATGGCTTCGATGTCGTCGATTTCTTTTTTCATTTCTGGCGTCATCAGATGGTCACCCCAAATCCTTTAAGTAGCATTTGCAAGCCCATATAGCCGATCACAGGAATAAAGATCATCCGCAAGACTTTGGTCGGCAGCAGTTGCATGATGCGCGTGCCGATCGTCGCCCCAACTAAGATCCCGATGGCCAAAGGTGCGGCGATTTGCGGCTGTAAAGCGCCGTTAAAAAAGTACACCGTGGCACTGGCTGCGGCAGTGACCCCCATCATTAAGTTAGACGTGGCTGTAGAAGGCTTCAGCGGCATTTGCATGATCGTATCCATGGCCAACACCTTAAATGCCCCAGAGCCGATTCCAAGCAATCCAGACGCTAATCCGGCGCCAAACATCATCGCAAAGCCGCCAGGAACATTGGTGACTTTGTAATCGACTTCTTTGCCACTGGCTTTATCATAGTAAGTCCCGTTCAACCGCAATTTTTCAGCAGCAGGATCAGGCACTGGGTCGCGTTGGGCATCTTTTTTGCCAATGAGCTTGCGCACCATATTATACGTTGAAAAAATCAACAAGGCGCCAAACAAGAAATACAGCACTTGGCTAGACACCAAGCCGGTGACCACCGCGCCAAGCACGGCGCCAACTGTGGTGGCGATCTCCAAAAACATGGCCACGCGCAAGTTCAGCATTTCATCTTTGAGATACGCGATCGTGGCGCCTGAGCTGGTGGCGATCACGGCAATGATCGACGCGGCAATGGCGTATTGGATCGGCAAACCAAGGATCAAGGTGATCACTGGGGTCACAATGATCCCACCGCCTAAGCCAAGCAATGCGCCTAAAATGCCAGCCATCAGCCCAACGCCAATAAAAATCAAGGCTTGGGTGATCATGCTTTCGTCTCCTTTTTGGCTGCCGGCTTACGAGTCGTTTTACGCGTGGTGGTTTTTTTCGCTGCAGTTTTGCGGGTCGCAGTTTTACGCTTCGTGGTGGCTTTTTTCGTCGTGGTGCGGCGGGTAGCTGGCTTTTTTTCGACTGGTTCCGGCGCTGGCCGCAGTTGGTTTTCGGCGATCTCGTCAAGTTTTTGCATGCCTGCCGCGACGATCGCCGCTTGTTGGGCCGCTTTTTGTTGCGTGTATTGTTCTAATGTCGCCACTTCATCGATGCGCAAGCCAGAGGCGTTGACGTGTTCGGCGATGACGATCAAATACAGCTTCAGCGGCACTTGTTCTTCAGGTTCTAAAAAGTTGATAATTTTCTTGGCATCGGCAAAAGGCAAGTTCACGATCCCGGTTTCTAAGCGAATGATCGTCGGTTCGGCACTGGTGATCGTCAATTGCGCTTGGATCAACTTGCCTTGCGCAATCGCGTCATCGACTGCCGCAAACACAGGTGCTAGTGCAGAATCGAGCCCTTTTTTGGCTGTTTCTGGGGTAACATCTTGATTGAAGGTGGTGTAGTTGCCGTCCATAATGGCGTCTTGGAAGGCTTTGGTGTTGATTTCCATTTTGGGATCCCCTTTTTTCAGAAATTCATGACAAGGCCAACTATAGCGATTTTTCTAACAAGGTTCAACTTTTTTGCAAACTCTTCTATACTAGTAGAGATTCAACTGTTGCCGATAACTGGCAACGACTATTGTCATACGACCCGAAAATCTGCGGGCTGCGAGAGATCGGCATCACTGCGGAAAACTGGCCAAGTTGCCGTGCGGCCGGCTTCAGAAATCGGCAAAAAGCGCCGATGTTCTTACGCCTAAGTTTTGAACCAGCACAAACCACTGTTTCAAAACTTGCCGGTGAAAGCCGCGGATACCGCCAAAGTTCGGCGTCATCCTTGATTTCACTGTCACGGCAATTGGCCAGTTTTCCTTCGTGACGCCGATCTCCCTTCGCCCACAAATTTTCTCGAATGGCCACAGCTACTCATATTCAAGTTTTCAGGGTCTACTATTGCTCAAGGTATTAAGCTAAACACATTGCCGCCTAAATCATGGCATTTGGCACCGAAACGGAAGGTCTGAGTTTAAGACGAGCGCCAAACAAAATTCCCTACCTGCTTTTTGCCGCCGCCCCAGATTTTTCGGATTGGTCAAAGTAACCGATCGATCAAGTTCTTGCTAGTAGGCAATGCCTACTAGCCCCATTGCCGAATCGTCGCACGAAGGTCGTTTGAATTTGAGGCGGCTAGCCGGAGTCTCAAATTCAAACGACCGACACCAACACCTTAAGGAGGTGAGCACTTGGCCACCAACCGTATCGGCGTGCGTGAATTCGTGGAATTCACGGTACGCACAGGAGATCTCAATCCTGTCACCACCAATTCGAATAACACGGCGCTGATCGGCGCCAAGATCCACCGCCGCTTACAATCAGCGTATGACGACACCTATGAAAAAGAAGTTTATATGAAGCATACCGTCACCGTAAACGACCAAGAATATGTCATCGATGGCCGCGCTGACGGGGTGCAAACCACAACCAAAGGCGTCGTGGTTGAAGAAATCAAAACATCAGCGCGGTCATGGGATCAACTGCCGCAAAACACCAAAGACCGTTACTGGGCACAAGCGCGCGTTTACGGCCACTTTTTGTGTCAAGAACGCGACTTGGACAAGATCACGTTGGACTTGGTGTATTACCAAACCTCCAACGACGCGGTCACCCGATTTTCTGAGGTGCAAACTGCCGAAGCGCTTAGTGACGAATTTGACGACTTATTAGCAGAATTTGGCGATTGGCTAAAGTTGCGCAGTGACATCATTAAAGTGCGCGACACCAGCATTGAAACCTTGGACTTTCCGTTTCCGGCTTATCGCAAAG
Source organism: Lacticaseibacillus salsurae (assembly GCF_045862175.1). Taxonomy (NCBI): domain Bacteria; kingdom Bacillati; phylum Bacillota; class Bacilli; order Lactobacillales; family Lactobacillaceae; genus Lacticaseibacillus; species Lacticaseibacillus salsurae. Next base: position 29,682 of record NZ_BAAFZI010000017.1, read on the forward strand.
GCCAACGTGAACTCGCCGCGGCAGCTTATCGCACCATTGCCGCGTCGACACGCTTATTTGTCGAAGCGCCGACTGGCACGGGGAAAACGATTTCCACGCTGTTTCCCACCATCAAAGCCATGGGCGCTGGGTTGATCCAACGTTGCTTTTACTTGACGGCTAAACAATCGACCCGCCATGTCGCTGAGTCGGCCATGGCACTGTTAGAAACGCACGGTTTGGTGGCCAAAAGTATCACCTTGACGGCCAAAGATACGATCACGTTTGATGACGAGCCAGACGACCCGGCGCAAAATCCTTATATGTTAGGCTATTATGATCGCCTCAAGCCCGCGTTGAAAGATATGTTGGCCAATGAAAATGCCATCACCAAAAAAACTGTCGAATTATATGCGCGCAAACATCGCTTGGATCCTTTTGAATTTTCTTTGGATGCCAGCTTGTTTTGTGATGTCATTATTTGCGACTATAACTATCTGTTCGATCCGGCAGTATTTTTGCAGCGCTTTTTTGCTGAACCTGATGACGCGAATTTCTTTTTGATCGACGAAGCCCACAACTTGGTATCGCGGGCGCGCGATATGTATTCTGCAGAAATCACTGATACAGCCTTCACCCAGCTAAAAGTGGCGCTAGCCCCGTTTAAAGGCGCTGGGTTGCCGGCGATCAAAGGCAATATCACCAAGTTGATCACCGCTTTTGACGTGGTGCGCTTGAGCATGGACGGCCAGCGTGAAGTGTTTCGCGCCGATCCAGTCGAAGCGTTTGTTGAAGCACTAGACCGCTTGAGCCAAAGCATTCACGAATGGCTGACTGGTGAATTGCGCACTGATCAACAAGCAGTCGTCGATCTCCTGTTGCCAGTATACTTTGTGTGCTTGGGCTTTTTGCGGATTTATGATTTTTACAACGACTGTTTTGAAACCAAGCTGACAGACGATGGTCAAAGCTTGACGATCAAAGAAATGTGCTTGGACCCCAGCGAATTCATCAGCGCCAGCTTGGACAAAGGTCGCGGGGCGGTGCTGTTTTCTGCGACACTTTCGCCTTTGCCTTATTATCAAGACGTGCTTGGTGGCGCCGAAAACTCGCTGGCTTATCGCTTGGCGTCGCCTTTTGACCCCAAACATCAAGCAGTGATCGTCACGGGCAACATTCAAACCACCTACAAACAGCGCCAACAAAGCTTGCCGGAAGTGATCGCCAGCTTAACGGTGATGTGCGGGGCGCAACCGGGACATTATTTGGTTTTTTTGCCGTCTTACGCGTATTTGACCCAAGTCGCTGAAGCCTTTGAATCGGCTAACCCGGAAATGACGGTGATCAAACAAAGCGGCGCCATGGACGCGGAAGCCCGCGCGCAGTTTCTGGATCATTTTCGCGAAGATCCGGACCCTTTGATCGGCTTTGCGGTACTGGGTGGGATCTTTAGTGAAGGCATCGATTTAAAAGGTGCCCAGCTGATCGGCGTGGCGATCGTTTCTGTCGGCTTGCCAGGGCTTAATTCTGAAACCGACCGCTTGAAAGCTTACTTTGATCGCGTCAATGGCAACGGCTTTGCTTATGCCTATCAGTTGCCAGGCTTCAACAATGTCTTGCAAGCTGGTGGCCGCGTGATCCGCGGCACCCATGACCGCGGGGTGATCTTATTGTTGGATGCTAGATTTTGTCGGCCGGATTATGCCCAGTTGTTTCCGCCGCATTGGGCGCACGCATCAGTTAGCTACAGCTTGGAGCAGCTAGCTGGGCAATTAACGGCCTTTTGGGCCACAGAAAAGGAAGACTCATGAAAACCCCTTTAACGCTAGATCTAGAAAAAACGCTTTATGCGTATTGGGAAGAACAAGGCGCCACGGCTGTTGAAGAAGTCACGATGCCAGATGACGCTGGTATCGTAGACACGCTGGTACGGCAAAATGACGGCATTTGGCGCTGTTTTGAGCTGAAAGTCACCAAAGCCGACTTTCACTCCAATGCCAAGCTATCGTTTATCGGCAACTACAATTACTTTGTGTTCCCAGCCACGCTTTACCCCAAACTTAAAGCTGAGATCCCAGCGCATATTGGCGTGATGACTTATCGGGCCTTTGACCCCAAAGCTATCGCCCAAAGCGTCGAACCGCCGCTGGCACCAGGAGCCTTGACGATCGTTAAACCGGCGCGCTATCAAGATCTACAAGTCGATGATGCGGCGTTGACTGACCGCTTTATCGCTAGCTTGGATCGTGAAGTCAACAAAGCCAAGCGGCTCAAACGCGGGTTAGGCGCCTTTTCCAACGAGCAATTACTGAGCGAGTTGCGCAAACGCTCAGCCGATTATCAAGTCTATGACCCAGACGAGAACTTGTATGATCAATTCGTCGACAAACTTCATAACGACACCATCGACGCCTTACAAGCAGAAGTTGATGCGCTGACGTCGGAATTGGCTGAATACAAACTGGCGGCAGACCAATGAACTATTATCCAATCATTCGCGGCCGGCAATACGACTTATTGGCGTTAAAAACCCTGGCTAAAACGTTAAGTCCTCAGATCATTCCGATCATCGAACCAGTCAAAGATATTCCAGCATTGTTAGGCGTGGTCAAGGCGTTTGCCCAAGCTGGTCATCCGCTATATGTCATTGCCAATCCCCAAGTGGGCCAATACGGCTTATTGCAAAAGCCTAAACATGCGCTGCCTGATCCTTTGCCTGACCCGATCACCACAGCGCGCTATTTTGATGTGTTGCCAGCCAAGCTGGTGATCGCGTCGACTTTTGGCCAAGTCGACTTACTAAAACCGACGCAACTAGCTGTGGTGCCAAATACCGCACGGGCGCGCGCGCTGAAGCTGCCGCAGGCGGTTTATTTAGAAGACCATTACCCCATCCGCAGCCGCACGGAAGACTATTATCAGGTGCAACAAGAATTCTACCAGTATTCACGCAAGCAACTGCCAGGCGTCGGGTTTGCCGATTACCCGCTTAGTACGCATCATTTTGATGAGCATGGTTATCCTCAGCGTGCCATTGCCTTGCACTTGTCGTTTCAAGATCACCGTCAGCTTTGGGTGCGACATTTCGTTTCCGTCAACAATGCTGATTTTCAAGACCCTGGCGCCAAATTTTTTGAAGCGCGCGCCAGTTTGAAACCATGGCTTTCGATGCATCCAGATGCCAACACTGATGCCACTGACGCATTGCTGGCATTGGATCATTTCCCCGGGTTAGGCACTGTACGCAAGCTGGAGTTGATGCATTGGTTAACGATCATGGGCCGATTTTTGGCCTAACGCAAAAAAAGAGCCGAACGCGATGTTCGACTCTTTTTGATTTGGATTACAATACGCGAACCGCAAAGGATGGCGCGAAGTAACTGGAAATCGAAGAAATTTTGACGTTTTCGCCAGGTTGTGGTGCGGCGATATATTGGTTGCCGCCAAGGTAAATGGCCACGTGATAAGTGGACCCGCGAGAACCCCAGAAAAGCAAGTCCCCAACCGACAAGTTGTTCAACGAAACCACAGTGCCTGAGTATTCTTGGGCGCCGGTGTAGCCGCCGATCTCTTTGCCAGCCCCATAAAGGTAAGCGTAATGCGCCAACCCAGAGCAATCAAAGCTGTTAGGGCCTTTGCCGCCCCAAACATATGGCTTGCCAAGTTGGGCTTTGGCCACATTGATCACCGCCGCAATGCGAGCCGCACGCGAGCTGTTAGCAACAGGCGCTGGTGTTGCAGTCGCTTTAGCCGGCGTCGCCACTTTAGCTGGCGTTGACGTTGTGGTTTTAGCTGGCGTCGCCACTGTAGTTGCGGCTTTTGGTGTAGCCGTTGCGGTTGTCGTCGTCGTGGCTTTGCTACTGTTGGCAGTGCCTTGAGCACCAAAGAAGCGACCAGAAACAAAGTTACCATCGCTTAATTGGTACCAAGTTTCGCCATTGGCAGTGGTGGTGCCCACAGCAGTAACAGTCGTGCCTGGGTTCAAGTACTTGCCAGCGGCTTGCGCATAACTAGCAGACTTCCATTCAGTGACCACAGAATCTGTGTAAGTCACTTTCAAGGTTTGCGTAGTCGTCGCAGTAGTCGCACTAGTTGCCGGGGTCGCAGTGCTTTGCGCAGCGGCTGGGGTGCTAGTGGCTTGGGCTGTCGTCGCGGCAGTCGTCGCAGGCGCAGCAGTCGTGGTTTTGGCTGCAGCGGCAGCATTAGCCGCAGTGGTTGCGGTATCTTCAGCAGTGGTACCAGTGGTGGTGCTGGTGGTATCAGCGGCAGCAGGCGCTGCCGGTGCCGTGGTTGCAGCTTGAGTTGCCGTAGCGGCGGCTTTGGCTGGTTGGGCCACAGTGGCAGTTTGAACGCTACCAGCTTTAGCGGCAAAACGAGCTGGTACATAACCGCCGTTAGACAGTTTGTACCAAGTTTCGCCGTTTGCTTGCACTGTGGAAACCGCAGTTGCACTGGCATCGCTAGTTAAGTACTTGCCTGAAGCATCGGAATAGTTGGTGCTGTTCCAAATGGTCACAGCGCCTTCAGTATAAGTGGCTTCAACTTGGAAAGTCCCAGTGGCAGTGGTGGTGCTTGGCGTTTTGACGTTCGCCGTGCTGGTCGCAGCAGGCGCTGCACCATCCACTTGGAGGTAGAGTTCAGGGATCCACTCGTTGGTCCCGATTTGATACCAAACCGTACCGTTGACGGTTTTTTGGCCGACAACTGCGATGGACTGGTCTTTGACTACGTAACGTTGGACCGTGTTGAATGCTGGTGTTTGCCAAACAGTGGTCGCACCTTCTGCATAGGTGACGGTACCAGTCGATGCGCTAACAGTATTTGGCGCAGCGGCTAATGTGGCAGCACCTGCAACCCCAGCTAAACCTGCAGCGATCGCAAAGGCCTTTTTTGACTCTGTCATCTAGATTCCTCCAATCAAAACTTAAGGACACTTTTAATAGCTTAAATTTTCTTAAATAGATAGTTTTAGAATAGCACCATCGCGGCGTTTGCACACCCGAATGCCTGTTCGCAAACCGTTAAGTGCGCATACAAAAAGCCGACAACACGCGGCGGACCACGGCTGTCGGCGAAATATTACAATCCCTTTACAACTGCAAATGCAAGCGCGATCATGTCGTCAAAACTGGTTTGCCGCTCGATCGCGGTAGTTTCTTCGCCAGTGATCAAATGGTTAGACACGGTTAAAATGGCTAACGCTTGGCGATGATACTTTCTGGCCAACAGATAAAGTGCAGGCGTTTCCATTTCTGTTGCCAATACGCCATATTTGATCAGCTTGTGCCGATCCATTTCATCATTATAAAAACGATCTTCGCCAAGCACATTCCCGACTTGTACCGATAAACCTTGCGCTTGGGCTTGATGGTAGGCCGCATCCAAAAGCTCAAAGTCTGCCAGCGGGGCAAAATACATCCCTGCCCCAAAAGTATTGAGAATGATCGACGAATCTGTCGTTGACCCTTGCGCCAGCAACACATCGCGCACTTGAACCTCTGGGCTCAAGCCCCCTGCCGTACCCACGCGGATCAACACTTGCACATCATAATCCACCATCAATTCAGTGGCATAAATACTCATCGATGGGATCCCCATGCCAGTGGCTTGTACCGACACGCGTACCCCTTCAAAATAGCCAGTATAGCCAAATGCATTGCGCACCGTATTGTAGCATTTGGTGTTGGTCAAATACGTTTCGGCAATATACTTGGCGCGCAGTGGATCACCTGGTAATAATACGACTTTGGCGATCGCTGATTGTGGGGCATCAATATGCGTACTCATCCTTTTGCCTCCTATTGTAATTGGCTGAGAAATGACTGACCAAATTCGCCTGCTGGCACCTCAAAGTTATCCAAAACAGTGGCCCCAAGGTCGGCAAATGGGCTGCGGATGCCTAAGTCGCCTGAGCTGGTGAAACTGGGACTGTATGCGACCAACGGGACATATTCGCGGGTATGATCCGTGCCTTTAAACGTCGGGTCATTGCCATGATCTGAGGTGATCAATAACAAATCGTCTGGTTGCATCGCCTTGAGCAATTCGCCTAAACGCTGATCAAATGCCATCAGCGCTTCGCCGTCGCCTTGAGGATTGCGGCGGTGCCCATACATCGCGTCAAAATCGACCAAATTCGTGAAAATGAACCCGTCACGCTTGGACTTCACTGCCTTGATGGTTTGCACCATGCCGTCATCATTGGATACGGTATGCACCCCATCATCTAAGCCGATCCCAGAAAAAATGTCATTGATCTTGCCGATACCGTAAGTGGCAATGCCAGCTTGTTGCAAGCGATCAAGATCCGTTTTGGCAGTGGGCTTTAAAGTGTAGTCATGACGATCAGACGTGCGGGTAAAGTTCGCCGCTGAATCGCCGACATAAGGCCGCGCGATCACCCGGCCGATGTGATACTCGTCAATGGTGATCCTGCGGGCATATTCGCAAATGCGATACAACTCCTCAAGCGGGATCACTGCCGTGTTGGCCGCGATCTGCAAAACCGAATCGCCTGACGTATACACGATCAAATCGCCGGTTTGAAGCTGTTGTTCGCCATATTTTTTGATCACTTCAGTCCCAGAATAAGGCAGATTGACGATCACATGGCGCTTTGAGAAAGCTTCGATTTTGTGGATCAACGCATCTGGAAAGCCTGCCGGGAAAAAGCCTAGTGGTTGCGTCACTGGCAAGCCCATCATTTCCCAATGGCCATCCATGGAGTCTTTGCCAGCTGAGATCTCAAACATTTTGCCATAATAGCCTTGCGGGTGCGCCACTGGCCCCACCCCTAAAATCGGGCGCGGGCGTTGGATATTGCCTAGGCCCAAATGTTGCCAGTTGGGCAAACACAAGTCCCCATCAAAATCATCCCCGATATGGCCTAAGGTATCGGCGCCAACATCATGATATTTAGCGGCATCAGGCGCTTCGCCGATGCCGATAGAATCTGTCACGATCGCGATCACGCGGTTAAATTTGCTCATGTTTTGCCTCCTGTAATATCGTGACCCCAGCACTGGCGCCGATGCGCGTGGCCCCAGCGGCGATCAAGGCTTTGACTTGCGCATACGAGTGGATGCCGCCAGCGGCTTTGACGCCTAAGCGTGTACCCACCGCTTGTTTCATCAATACCACGTCATGCACCGTGGCGCCGCCTTTGGCAAAGCCAGTTGAGGTTTTGACGAAATCAGCATCTGCTTGCTCTGCCAGTTCGCAGGCGCGCACTTTTTGCGAGTCGGTCAATAACGCCGCTTCAATGATCACTTTCAACAACGCGCCTTTGGCATGAGTCGCTTCGGCCACGGCTTGGATGTCGGCTTTGACTTGGTCGTCATGGCCGAACTTCAATTCCCCGATATTGAGCACCATGTCGATTTCACTGGCGCCTTCGTCCAGCGCGTGATTGGCTTCAGCCACTTTCACAAAAGTGGTATTGGCCCCTAGCGGAAAGCCGATCACGGTGCAAACTTTCACGTCGGTGCCACGCAAAGCCGCATGGGCGCGCGGCACCCAATAAGGATTGACGCACACGCTGGCAAAACCGTACGCTTTGGCTTGTGAGATCACGGTATCGATCTGCGCTTGCGTGGCGTCTGGGGCTAACAACGTTTGGTCGATATATTTGGCAAGACTCAACATGTAATCGCTCCCTTTTGCTGATTTGCCTTAAGCATACCATGAAACACCCGCCTTTTGAAAAAGATCCCCAGCAAAGTGTGGCAAATGGTATGCTAAAGCTATTATCACACCTGGGAGGATATCATGGACATCACGGTTTTAAGAACGTTACAAGCGTTGACTGCAGTCGAACGCCAACAACAACACAGTCACATCGTTGCCGATGATATCCCACCAGCTGCCATCGACACCCACGCCACGACGGCCACACAAATGCCAGTGTTGAATGATTATTTCTTTAATAACTGCAGTGTCAGTATTCGCAAACATAACCGTTTTGCAGATTATCCGCTACATACCCATCAATTTTTTGAGATCAATTATATGTTGCGCGGGGACGCTGATGAAGTGGTCGACGGCCAAGCGCTGCATTTAAGCCAAGGCGACGTGTTGTTGTTGGATATCGGCAGCCAACATGCGATCAAAGCCTTGGGTCCCAATGACTTAATGATCAATGTGTTATTTCGCGACCGTAATTTATCGCTGGATTTTTTGAATCAATTGCAAGCGCAAAAAAGTGTGTTTTATGATTTTTTGTTGAACCATGCGCAAACTTCGCAAAGTCGCCACTTATTGTTTGTCGCCCAACCGACTGCTGAACCCGAGATCCAAACCACATTAGACACGCTGATCAGTGAATATTATCAACATCGCGCTTTTGCCGATACCATCATTGAAGCGCAACTGACGATTTTGATCGCGCTGTTGGTGCGTCATTACCCGACTCCAGCCCAACAGCTGACGCCTAGCGAAGAATTGGCGATGCGCATGCTCAATGAGATCCGCAGCCATTATCAACACCTCACATTAAGCGACTTGGCTGACAAATTTGCTTACAACAAGAACTATTTAAGTAACTTATTCACCAAAGTCGTCGGTAAACCATTTAGCGTGGTGTTGACTCAAGAGCGCTTATTGCGCGCACATGACTTGATCCAAAACACCAGCACGCCGATTTCTGAGATCTGTTTGGCGGTGGGCATTCGCAACAAAAGCTTTTTCTACCATAAATATCACGAACAATTCGGCCATGCCCCGATCCTTGACCGCCAAGATCCCAGGCACTCGTCATTCATTGAGCAACTGTAAATATGTCCCATCACAGTTTGACCTGAACTGTTCATTTTGGCTTGAAAACAGTTGGCATCGGTGAATTCTGCTGTTTCAGCGGTGAATCGATGCCGGAACATATGATGTGGCAAATAATGTAAGCGCTTGATTAATTGGGAATTCGTGAAATAATGAACGTTGTAAACCAATCTAGGAGGTTCTCCATTCATGAAAATTAAAGCAGCTGTGGTTGAAAAGCAAAATGATCCGTTCGTGATCAAAGATGACGTTGAATTAGCACCCATGGGCCCAGATGATCTCCAAGTGCATATGGTCGCCAGTGGCATTTGCCACTCTGATGAAGCTTTGCGCATCGGGGATGCGGTGATCGACTATCCGATCGTGTTAGGGCATGAAGGCTCTGGGATCGTTGAAAAAGTCGGCCCAGAAGTCACTCAGTTCAAGCCTGGCGATCATGTGGTGCTGTCATTTTACGCTTGTGGCCAATGCAAGTCTTGTTTAAAAGGCATCCCAACACAATGTGAGAACTACGCGCACAACAACTTGTCAGGCGTGCGGCCAGATGGCTCCAGCCACTTCACTGAAGATGGCAAGCATGTCGCTGATATGTTCGACCAATCCAGTTTCACCACCACCACAGTCGTGCGCGAGCGCAACGCGGTCAAAGTGCCAAAAGAACTCGACTTGCGCAAACTCGGCCCGCTGGGTTGCGGCTATGTGACTGGTTCTGGCACCGTTTTGAACACCTTGAAGCCAAAGCCTGGTGACACCATTGCCGTATTTGGTACTGGCGCGGTTGGCCTAGCTGCCATGATGGCTGGCAAGATCTCTGGTTGTGTCAAAGTCATCGGCATCGATATCGTCGATTCTCGCTTGGCTTTAGCCAAAGAACTTGGTGCCACTGATGTGATCAACTCCAAAGATGTTGATGTCGTCAAAGCCGTTAAAGATCTAACTGACGGTTATGGTGTTGACTGGGCTGTCGATACCACTGGTGTCACTGCAGTCATGGAAAACTCCATCAAAGTCTTAGCTCAAGGCGGCACCACGGCCACGATCGCCGTTACCCCACATCATATCGATGTCGACACTTGGAACGACTTGTGCGTAGACGACAAGAAGATCGTCGGCGTCAACATGGGCGATTCCATTCCGCAAATCGATGTCCCTCGCTTGATCCAATTCTACCAAGCTGGCCAATTTGATTTTGATAAGACGGAAAAGTTCTACAAATTCGATCAAATCAACGAAGCCAACGCCGATTCTCGTTCTGGTAAAACCATCAAGCCAGTCTTAGTCATTGATGAAGATTATGTGCCTGGTAAATAACTGAACCAAACAAAAGTCGCCACCCCGATGCATGCCTACGTGCAAAGGAGTGGCGACTTTTTGATCACGTAACAAATCAGTCATCGATCACTTGGACATCCCAAGTTTGACTGCCTTGATCCACTAGCGCTTCTAAACGCCCAAATAGCACCAATAACCACCCAAACGCCAAAACAAACGCTTGGATCTCAAAGCTGGTCAAACTCGGCCAACCAAACCAGCGAAACCCGAAGTTCAACACCAATAATGCTACCGCCACCACATAAGAAGCCCCGAGAAATTCTGGTGTCACTTCCGGCAACAGCCAACGGCACCCGACGATCAATCCAGCCACCAAAAACACCAGCATGCCTGCCGCTTGGTCATGCAACAAATGCGACGCGGCGTTATTGGGAAACAACCCGATACAGCCCAGATCCACGCCGATCAGCGTCAACATGATGCGCATGGTCCATAGTTTCCAAGAGCGCGGATACCGCGCTTCTAGTGACACAAACAAGGTATCGACTAACGCGACAAATAATAATGCTGACAAGATCAAGGTCACATTGAACTGCCAAGCTTGGCTGGCCATATCCGTTCCTAAAAAACTCAAGTTATGTTGCCACCAGCGGCGTGTGTTGTTGGTCGCCATGGCGATCACCATTCCTGACACGATCACCACTAACAGTAAGTTGGCCAACATACTGGTATCAAGGGTGATCGCCGCTTGCATCATAAACGCCGCTACGACCAACATAAACAGCCAAAAGATCAGCACTGCAGTGATCCGGTCAAAACTAGCACCTGGAAATAACTGTCCCAACAACCAAAAGCCGCCGACTAGCGCCAACCCTAACATGATCGTCAGTGCCCCAGTGATCACTGGGAAATTGCGCCAATAGATCCTCGGCACCGTTTTGGCGCGCTGAGCTTGAATGAAAAAGCCTGCAAATAAGATCATGCCAGCCACCAAGCCAACGCCGATCACAAAACTCCCTAATGAGACCCCGCCAGATAACGGTAGCACGTGGATATCTTGTGTGACCCAGTACACATAAACCCCTAGGCTCAACACCACTGATACCACCAATGGCAACAACCACAAGAAACGATTGGCCGAAACGCGCGCCGCAAGCTTAGGTTGTAACACCAAGCGACCATTTTTCACGCTCATTTCCATCGGGGTATTCGCGGTGACCCCTAACTGTTCACATACCGCTTTTGGCAAGTGCAAAGCCAACGCTGTGTCTGTTTTCTTCAACTTGATACCTCCGATCCCAGGATCCATTCTAGCAAAGTTTCGCCAACAAAGAAAAAGGCTTCATCTCAACAGACGAAACCTCCAAAGCATTATTCTCGCTTCAAGCCTAAACGTTTCACGGCAAACAGCGCGCCGACGATCAAAGGCGTCAAGATCATGGCGCCGATAGCTTCTGGCACCCCGTTGGCGGCGATCACGCCCATCAACACTTTTAACAAACCGCTGGACGTCACGCCATATGCTTTAGCGACTGGGCCGGTATAAAGCCAACCCATCAGCCCTAATACCAAAACCGTATTGGTCAACGCCCCTAAGCCTGCCGCGATCACGCTGGCGACAGTTTGGTTGTGGAAGCGATGATATAACCCGGTGAATACCGCGCCGGCGACTAAGCCGACTAACACCCGCGGCACCACGGAAATGATCGGATTGGTGAAAACGATCGGATCAAGCGGGGATGTCGGTGCCGTTAACGCGCGGAAAATGGTAAAAAGCCCCCACATCAAGCCGACAAACATCCCATCCCAAGGGCCTAACACGATCGCCGCCACGATCACGGTGATATGAATGATCGTCAAACTCATGAAACCTAAAGGAATATACCCGAGCATTGGCACCATCGTTTGCAAAATGATCAACGCCGTCAATAATGCCAGCAAGGTGATGCGTGAGGCTTTTGAGCGCTTGTGCATAATTCTTCCTCCCGAAAAATAACAATTGTGCGACTATTATCGCACAACGATGCTTATTTTTCATCTTTAATTTGTTTAGGGGGTCGACAAAATTTGGTCCAAAAAATCACGCCTGCGCAACCGCAAGCGTGATCGTCTACTAATTCCAATCAGGGTCTTTGGCGATCGGCAAGCGATCCCAGAAGTCTGCTTTATTGGTTTGGCGGCTACGGGCAATGCCCATCGCGTGGAATGGCACATCTTTGGTGATGGTCGAGCCTGCCGCGACAAACGAGTGGTCAGCCAGATCAACTGGCGCCACAATATTGGAGTTGGAGCCGATAAACGACTTGTCGCCAACATTGGAATGGAACTTTTGCACGCCGTCGTAGTTGACGAACACCACGCCACAGCCGACATTGATATCTGAGCCTAAGGTGGCATCGCCGACATAACTTAAATGACCCAGCTTAGTGCGCGCCCCAAGGGTCGCTTTTTTGACTTCACAGAAGTTGCCGATATGCACGTCTTCGCCGATATCGGATTGTGGCCGCAAATGGGAGTTCGGGCCGATATTGGAGCCTTTGCGCATGATCGCGTCTTCGATCGTGGAGCTGGTGATGGTGACATTGTCTTCGATCGTCGCATCGATCAATTCAGAATGCGTGCCGACGACACAGTTAGACCCGATCGTGGTATGACCTTTCAAATAAACGCCAGGTTCAATGATCGTGTCGTTGCCGATTGTGACATCTGCATCGATATACGTGGTGTCAGGATCGACCATAGTCACGCCGTTTTTCATGTGGGCGACATTGATGCGCCGTTGCATCACTTTCGTCGCGGCAGCCAACGCCACGCGGTCGTTGACGCCCATGGATTCTGAAAAATCGTCCATGGTGTACGCGCCGATGGCTTCACCTTGCGCCTTTAAAATACCGATTACATCTGGCAAGTAATATTCGCCTTGCGCGTTGTCGTTGCCCACTTGATGCAAGGTCTTGAACAGCGTTTGGTTGTCGAACACATAAACGCCAGTGTTGATCTCATGCACTGCAGCTTCTTTTGGCGTGGCGTCTTTTTGTTCCACGATTTTTTCCACATTGCCGTCAGCGTTGCGGATCACGCGGCCATAGCCAAATGGGTCTGGGGCATTAGCCGTCAAAACCGTCGCCAAAACGCCTGCTTGTTCATGATAAGCAAACAGTTTTTCAAAGGTGTCTGCGGTAAACAATGGGGTATCGCCGCTTGCGATCAAGGTGATGCCGTCTTTGTCGCCTAATAAGGGTTCAGCTTGTAATACCGCATGGCCGGTGCCAAGCTGTTCCGCTTGTAAAACGAATTGGGTCCGGTCGCCAAGGGCCTTTTCGACTGCTTCGGCGCCATGGCCAACGACGGTGACAATTTGATCTTGATGGGTTTGTTCCACTTGGGTCAACACGTGGTCGACCATGGGCTTGCCACAAACTTGGTGCAATACCTTATACAATGAAGACTTCATCCGCGTGCCTTTACCAGCCGCAAGAATGATCGTGAATTTAGCAGACATGATGTGCTCCTTTAACTTTCGTGTATAGCTCCATCATAGCCAATCAAAGCCTGACTGACAAGAAAAGCATTGGGGTGTATGTGTCAAGTTTTTCTCGGTTCCAGTAAATTGAGTTCCAAATGATAGGTTCTATCCGACCTGATTAAGTGACGCTGCCAATTTGGCCAACCCTGAGCTTGCTACACCTTGAGTGGAGATGACTC
>NZ_BAAFZI010000018.1:0-42489 GCF_045862175.1 Lacticaseibacillus salsurae
AGTACTAATCGGTCGAGGACTTAACCAAAAACCCTGTTGGTCGTAATTGCCAGCAGGTGGTTAGCACAAATACGGTTCAAGGCAACTAAATACAATGATGTCCAGTTTTGAAAGTGCAAACTTTCAAAAAAACAGTGTGGTGGCGATGGCGAGAAGGATACACCTGTTCCCATGCCGAACACAGAAGTTAAGCTTCTCTACGCCGAGAGTAGTTGGTGGGTAACTGCCTGCGAGGGTAGGAAGCCGCCACGCTGTTATATTTATTCCGGATTAGCTCAGTGGTAGAGCACCTGACTGTTAATCAGGGTGTCGTCAGTTCGAGCCTGACATCCGGAGTTGCATGGAGAGTTGTCCGAGTGGCCGAAGGAGCATGGTTGGAAACCATGTATAGGGGCTTTACCTCTATCAAGGGTTCGAATCCCTTACTCTCCGTTGTTGCAAATGGCCCGTTGGTCAAGTGGTTAAGACACCGCCCTTTCACGGCGGTAACATGAGTTCAAATCTCGTACGGGTCACTTATATATGGAGGATTAGCTCAGTTGGGAGAGCGTCTGCCTTACAAGCAGAGGGTCACAGGTTCGAGCCCTGTATCCTCCATTTTTTTATTCTTACGGTTCCATGGTCTAGTTGGTTAGGACGCCTGCCTGTCACGCAGGAGATCACGAGTTCGAGTCTCGTTGGAACCGTACCGGCTGCGCTCACTATGATGGTGGGCGCTTTTTGTTTACATCAACAAGGAGGACTTTTGCGATGCGAAATTCGAAACCAGTCCTGGTGGCACTCAGCTGGCTGCAGATCATTTTGTGGCCGTTGCTTTATCTGTGGTCTGCCGGCATTCAGTGGTCAGTGGCGTTAGTGGCCACGTTATTGTTTGCTTTCACCTTAGCAGGGGCGCGCAGTCAAGTAAAACTGGGGTGGTGGTTGGTGGCAGCTGGCGTGTTTGGAATCATCGCTGCTAGTTCCCAATGGTTACTGTTGCCAGTGATCTTGGCGCAAGTGGCGTATAGCGGGTTGATCAACAGCCAAAAACTGACGCCACCGCTGGCGATCACGTTGTGGACGATCAATGTGTATTTTGGGCAAATGGTGCTGTTGTATCAGCTGATGCAAAGTATGACGTGGCAATTGTTGGTGTTGTTGGCCATTTTGCTATTGCCTCAGATCATTGCGGTATGGGCGGATCGGTTGCCGATTTGGCTGGGATTGGTACTGTTGGCGGCCTTGGCGGTAAGCGGGTATCTCAGCGGACAAGTGCCGTTGATCGCAGCTGGGGCACTGGTGATCATCACTGCGGCCACTTCCACGCGGGTGTTGAAGTTAAATACCACCGTGCAAACGCTGGCATCAGTCGTGATCGGCGGCATTTTCATCTTGTCGCGCTTACACGGGTGATTTGTTGGCTTTGAAGTGTTATGCTGGTATCGTTGCAATCGACTTCCCGATGGGGTCCACAAGCTGGACATGCCTTGTAACCGAAAAATTTTAGGGGGAAACATAAATGCAGGAACGTCACTTATTTACGTCGGAGTCTGTTTCAGAAGGCCATCCCGACAAAATTGCTGATCAAATCAGTGATGCGATCTTAGATGCGATCTTGACTCAAGATCCACAAGCCCATGTTGCGTGTGAAACCACTGTGACGACAGGGTTAGTATTGGTCGTCGGGGAGATCTCGACCACCGCTTATGTCGACATTCAAAAAATCGTGCGCGACACGATCCGCGAAATCGGCTATACCAAAGAATCAGGCTTTGATCCAGATTCTGTTGGCGTTTTGACGGCTTTAGACGAGCAATCACCAGATATTGCCATGGGGGTCGACGATTCCTATGAAGCCAAAGAAGGTAACAACGATCCGTTAGACAAGATCGGTGCCGGTGATCAAGGCATGATGTTTGGCTATGCGATCAATGAAACCAAAGAATTCATGCCATTGCCGATCTTGTTGTCACATCAACTGATGCAAAAAATCGCCAAGTTGCGCAAAGAAGGCACGATCACTTACTTGCGTCCTGATGCCAAAGCCCAAGTCACCGTCGAATATGACGATAACGAAAAGCCGGTACGCGTGGATACAGTCGTCGTTTCGACCCAACATGATCCAGACGCCACGTTGGCTCAGATCCGCAAAGACGTTGAAGAACAAGTGATCCGCGCAGTGATCCCAGCCAACTTGCTGGATGACCAAACCAAGATCTACGTCAATCCTACTGGCCGTTTTGTCTTAGGCGGTCCACAAGCGGATTCGGGCTTGACTGGCCGCAAGATCATCGTGGATACTTACGGTGGGTTTGCCCGTCATGGCGGCGGCTGCTTCTCTGGTAAAGATGCCACCAAAGTTGACCGCTCGGCTTCTTATGCGGCGCGCTACATTGCCAAAAATGCGGTCGCTGCTGGGTTAGCCGATAAGTTGGAAGTGCAATTGGCTTACGCAATCGGCGTCGCCCAACCGGTTTCGGTTTCGGTGAACTGCTTTGGCACCAACAAGATCGCTGAAGACAAGATCCAACAAGCGATCCGCGACAACTTCGACCTGCGCCCTGCAGGTATCATTAAAATGTTGAACTTACGCCGCCCGATCTACAAACAAACGGCCGCGTATGGTCATTTCGGACGTACAGATGTTGATCTGCCTTGGGAACACCTTGATAAAGTCGAGGCGTTGGCCAAGTACTTAGATTAAACGAGTAAAAGAGGCGTCCATCACCCTAGCGGTGGTGGATGTTTTTTTATGGGCTGAATGCTGGTGGACAACCCGCACACAGCCAGATGCAGTGAAATTATTTTGGAGGTCGTATGCAAAAGAAACAAACCAATGTCGTTGTGGTGACAGCGGCGATTTTTATCGCAACCTTTATGACGGCAGTGGAAGGAACCATCGTCGCGACCGCTTTACCGACGATCGTTGGGGAGCTACATGGCGTGGCGATGATGAATTGGATCATTTCCATTTACTTATTGACCAACGCGATGGCCACGCCGATTTTTGGCAAATTAGCTGATCGCATCGGTCGCAAACCGGTATTTTTAGTGGGACTGGGGATCTTTATCACCGGCTCGTTTTTATCCGGATTATCCACGTCGATGCCGATGTTGATCATCATGCGGGCGATCCAAGGTGTTGGCGCTGGGGCGATCATGCCAGTGACGTTCACCATTATTGCGGACATTTATCCCTTTGAAAAACGCGCCAAAGTCTTAGGCTTCAACGGCTCAGCTTGGGGGATCGCCGCTTTAGTCGCACCGCTGTTAGGCGGGTTTATCGTCGAAAAGTTGTCGTGGCATTGGATCTACTTCATCAATGTGCCGATCGGCTTGTTGTGCATGGTATTAGTTGCCGGGTTCTTGTTTGAATCCCGCCAAGCGACCAAAGACGCGATCGATTATGTCGGGACCGTTTGGTTGGTGGCCAGCTTGGTATTGTTGTTGCTAGGCTTTCAAAGCTTGGCTTCTAGTTTCGGCGTGATGAAGCTGGTGGGCTTTTTGATCGCTGCTTTGGTGTGCTTGGGATTTTTTGTTCGCGCCGAACACCGTGCCGTCGATCCGATCATCGACTTAACGCTGTTTCACCAACGTGCCTTTGTGATCACCAACTTGATTGCCGCGTTGATCTCAGGGTTCGTGATCGGGTATGAAACTTACATGCCGATGTGGGTACAAGGCATTTTAGGCATGAGTGCAACGTTTGGTGGGTTTGCCATCACGCCAAGTTCGTTGATGTGGATCGTCGGCTCATTTGTTGCCGGACGTTTGTTGGTGATCTCCACACCTAAAAAGATCATGACCATGTCACTGTTGGTGTTGTTAGTTGGCAGTGCCTTGTTGGCATTGGTGCCACAAAGTTTTCCTTATTGGGGCTTTTTGTTGATCGCGTGCTTGACTGGCTTTGGGTTCGGGAATGTGATCACCACTACCACAGTGCGCGCTCAAGCCGTGGTGCCCAAAGACATGGTCGGGGTCGCCACGAGTTTCAACACTTTAAGCCGCACGCTAGGTCAAACCATTATGGTATCGGTGTATGGCGTCGTATTGAATTTGCGCTTGGCGCAAGGCGTAGCTGGTAACCACAAGTTGAATGCCGATATGTTCAATGCCTTGATCGACCCGAATAAAGCCGCTGAATTATCGGCCAGCGTGTTGCCGAGTTTGCGACACATTTTGTATACTGGCATTCACGGGTTGTATTGGTGCACGGTAGTCACGGTATTGTTGGCGCTGATCGCCAATTATTTTGATCATGATGGCCAATTGACTGCAGCATAATCGAAAAAAAGCCCTTTGCCTTGGCGATCCTCATGCGATCGACGTGGCAAAGGGCTTTTACGGTTTTGGTGCTGGTTGCTGGGCGGTTTGCACTAGGATCGGCCACCACCAATACGCCAACAAGCAGATCCCACATAATGCCAGCAGCCAGCCGGCGGCGACATCAGTGGGGTAATGGACTTGCACATAAATACGCGAATAACCGGTCAAAAAGATCATCGCGCCAAACCCAAAGCGCAAGCCCCACGCCCACTTTTTGGTCAAAGGCCAAAAGTAGGTCAATAAGATCAAGCTGCCATATAACAACATCGCCCCAGCAGAATGCCCACTGGGAAATGAAAAGCCGCCAGCAGCAGTCAGTGGGTGGATGCTTGGATCGGCGATAAACGGTCGCGGCCGCTGCAACCATTGTTTAAGCAAGTGATTGACGCCAGACATCACCAATACGTTGCTTAACACAAATAAAGCTTGCTCGCGGCGGCGTTGCCACCACAATAGCAAAGCGACTGCCGCAGCGATCAGCGTCACACTTAGCGGATCACCTAAGGTAGTGATCACCAGTAAAACAGTGGTCAACCAGTGTGGTCGGGTGCTACAAACCAGCTTCACGATCGGCGCATCGATCACGGTAAGCCAGCTGACATGTTGGTACACGCCAATGATCAGCGGCAAGGCCAACGCCAACGCGATCAAGGCGATGGGGATGAATAATTTACGCTGTCGTAACGACAGCTTAGTCATTTGATTCGTCATATCAATATCCTAGCATAGATTGTGCGCGAGGGTTGTCAAAACAGTGAGTTTTTGCTATCATTGACCCAATATCAAACGAACAAGGGACTAGTAATCCGACTACGGGTCAACAGGAAACAAGCGGGTAATGTGAGCTTGGCGAAGTAGTAGACGAACTCACCTTTTGCGTTGTCGTTGTGAACCCTGTAGCAACGACCGGCAGGCCCGTTATCCCATTGAGCGCTGCGTAAGCAGAACTTAGGTGGTACCGCGGTGAAAGCCGTCCTAACTTTTTAGGGCGGCTTTTTGTATTCTTTGCTCAGTTTGGTTAATTCTAGGAGGCAATATTGATGGTATACGATCACAAGGCGATCGAGAAAAAGTGGCAAAAGTATTGGGCTGAACATAACGAGTTCAACACCACCACTGACCCCGATAAAAAGAATTTTTATGCGTTGGACATGTTCCCATATCCGTCAGGCCAAGGCTTGCATGTGGGGCATCCAGAAGGCTATACGGCCACGGATATTACCGCCCGCATGAAGCGGATGCAAGGTTTCAACGTGTTGCATCCTATGGGTTGGGATGCGTTTGGCTTGCCAGCTGAACAATACGCCTTGAACACCGGCCATAATCCTCGCGAATTCACCAAGAAAAATATTGAAAACTTCAAGCGCCAGATCAACTCGCTAGGCTTTTCTTATGATTGGAACCGCGAGTTGTCTACCACTGATCCTAACTACTACAAGTGGACCCAATGGATCTTTGAACAATTGTATAAGCGCGGCTTGGCCTATGAAGCTGAGATCCCAGTCAACTGGAGCCCAGATCTGGGCACAGTGGTGGCCAATGAAGAAGTCATCGACGGCAAAACCGAACGTGGGGGCTTTCCAGTCGTCCGCAAACCGATGCGCCAATGGATGCTGAAGATCACTGCTTATGCTGACAAGTTGTTGGCTGACCTCGATGATCTGGACTGGCCGGAAAACATCAAACAAATGCAGCGCAACTGGATCGGCCGGTCGGTTGGTGCCCAAGTGACCTTTAAGATCGCTGGTAGCGACAAGTCCTTTGACGTGTTCACCACCCGCCCAGATACCTTGTTTGGCGCCACTTACAGCGTGATGGCGCCAGAACATGAACTGGTTGACCAGATCACGACTCCTGAGCAAAAAGCCGCCGTTGATGCGTATAAAGCGGCCATTGAACATAAGTCTGACTTAGAACGTACTGACTTAAACAAAGACAAAACCGGGGTCTTCACTGGTGCTTACGCGATCAACCCGATCAATGGCGAAAAGTTGCCGATCTGGATCTCTGATTATGTTTTAGCCACTTATGGCACTGGGGCGATCATGGCCGTTCCGGCGCATGATGATCGTGACTATGCGTTTGCCAAAAAGTTTGGCTTAAAGATCGTGCCAGTGATTGAAGGCGGCGACATTGATGACGCAGCTTATACTGGAGACGGTGTGCATATCAACTCTGGCTTTTTGGATGGGTTGAATAAAGCAGACGCCATCGACAAAGCCATCGCATGGTTGGAAGACAAAGGTGTCGGCGAAAAGCACGTCAACTACAAGTTGCGCGACTGGGTCTTTTCGCGTCAACGTTATTGGGGCGAACCGATCCCAGTGATCCATTGGGAAGACGGCGAAACCACGTTGGTCCCAGAAGATCAATTGCCATTGATGTTGCCTGAAGAAGCAGATATCAAGCCTTCTGGTACTGGTGAATCCCCATTGGCCAACTTGGAAGATTGGGTCAACGTGGTCGACGAAAATGGCCGCAAAGGCAAGCGCGAAACCAACACCATGCCGCAATGGGCAGGGTCTTCTTGGTACTTCTTGCGCTTTGTTGATCCGCATAACAAAGAAGCTTTAGCTGATTACGACAAGCTCAAAGAATGGCTGCCAGTCAACTTGTATATCGGCGGGGCGGAACACGCGGTATTGCACTTGTTGTATGCGCGTTTTTGGAACTTGTTCTTATATGATATCGGGGCGATCCCGAACAAAGAACCTTTCCAGAAGTTGTACAACCAAGGCATGATTTTAGGCGACAACCACGAAAAAATGTCCAAGTCCAAAGGCAACGTGGTCAACCCTGATGATGTGGTCGAACAATACGGTGCCGACACTTTGCGCTTGTATGAAATGTTCATGGGCCCATTGGATGCTGGGATCGCTTGGAGCACTACAGGTTTAGCTGGGGCGCGCAAGTTCTTGGATCGTGTCTACCGCACATTTATTGATGATAACGGTAAAATGCGTGATCACATCACCACCATCAATGATGGCAAATTGGACAAAGTCTACAACGAAACCGTCAAGAAAGTGACTGAAGATTTCGAAGACTTGCACTTCAATACCGCCATTTCTCAAATGATGGTGTTCATCAATGAAGCCCAAAAAGTGGATGACTTGCCTTATGAATATGTCGAAGGCTTAGTCAAAATGCTGGCGCCGATCGCGCCACACTTGATGGAAGAGATCTGGCAAAAGCTTGGTCATGATCACAGCTTGACTTACGCGGCATGGCCAACGGTAGATGAATCCAAGTTAGTCACCAAGCAATACACCTTGATGGTTCAAGTCAATGGCAAGTTGCGCGGGCACATCACCGTTGACGCTGACATCGACAACGAAACCGCCAAGGCGAAAGCCAAAGAAATCGAAAACGTGGCGAAATTTATCAAAGGTAAAACGATCGTTAAAGAAATCGTGGTACCTAAGAAGATCGTTAACATCGTTGTGAAATAAAGGTTTTGTAGAAGCCCAGGTTTCGACCTGGGCTTTTTTGTTGCGGCGAAAAATCGCAATCGCCGGCAGTTCTTGCCAGCTCGCCAATGAAAACGATGCCAGTGTTTGCCGTACCCTTAACAAATCTTGATTCTGCGTTACCATAGGAATGAGGAGGCTTCATTGTGAAAAAAACTTTAATTGCAATTGCTTGTTTCATTGGCTTATGTGCCACTAGCGCCGTACCAGTTTTGGCCGACACGACAGTGCAAGTCAACACGAAGACGCCAACTTATTATTACTTTGATCTCGCTTGGCAAAATGTGTCAGGTAAGCTCAAGCACATCGGCTGGGTCGCGCCAACGACACCAGCCAGTGATGCCACCCAAGGTGATTACGTGCAAGGCACGATCTCACCGCGTGGCAATGTGAATGGTCAACCAGCCGTCAATAAGACGTCAACCACACCAGTTGAATAAAATTCTCGTTGAGTCAGCGATGGCTCAACTTTTTTTGCGCGAAAACACATGACGAATCCTTGGCATCCGTTGAATCGGCTGCGCATTTCAATTAAACTGTAAAGGATAGTGCATTGATAGGAGCAGCGCAGCAAATGGAAAAACAAACATCGGCAAAACGTCCCAAGCGTTCTGCCCAAGAACAAATGCTACGCGGTTCGGCATGGATGACCGCCGGCAGTATTTTCTCGCGGATCTTAGGCGCCATTTATATCGTGCCTTGGCGCATTTGGATGGGGGCGGCGTTTTTAACCGCTAACGCCTTGTTCACTAAAGGTTACCAGATCTATAGTGTGTTTTTGATCATCGGCACGGCAGGCATTCCCAGTGCGATCTCCAAACAAGTGGCGCATTATAACGCCATGAATGAATATAAAACCGGCTTGCGGCTGTTTTTCAATGGGTTGCTGCTGATGGCTGGGATGGGCGTCCTGTCATGTGGCGCGCTGTGGTTTTTGGCGCCGCTGTTGGCGATGCATGATCCGGCGTTGACGCAGATCTTTCGCTCATTGGCTTGGCCATTGTTATTGATCCCGATTTTATCGATCATGCGCGGGTTTTTCCAAGGCTATAACGAAATGGCGCCAAGTGCCATCAGCCAATTCATCGAGCAAGTGGCGCGGATCATTTACATGTTGTTGATGACGTTTATCATCATGCGCTTAGGCAGTCACAATTATGTGGACGCTGTGTCGCAATCGACTTTTGCGGCGTTTGTCGGGGCCGTGTTTGGTCTTGGACTACTGGTGGTGTACTTTTTGTTTCAGCGCCAGCGCTTTGTCGATTTGGCGGCAACAAGCGATGACAACTTGCAGATCTCGATTCCAGAAATTTTGTTGGATATCGTCAAACAAGCGGTGCCGTTTATTATTTTGGATTCGGCGATCAACTTGTATTACATCGTGGATCAATACACGTTTAATCCGATGATGCATTTGCGCTATGTGGTTTCCGAACACCGCTTAGATGAGATCTATGCGTTATTTGCTGGTAACGCCAACAAGTTGATCATGATCGTGGTGTCTTTAGCCGTAGCCATGGCGGTGACCGCTTTGCCGCTATTGGCCGCGGCGGCGACGCGCGGCGACAAGCGCGAAGTGGCGGCGCAGATCACCAACACCTTGCAATTGTTTTATTTGGTCATGATCCCTGCCGCCGTAGGGATGGTTGGCATCGCCAAGCCGTTATATGTCTTGTTTTACGGCTACGACGAACTGGGAATCCATATGCTGGAACTGTCCAGTTTCTTGGCGATTTTGCTCGGGTTGTTCACGATCTTAGCGACATTGCTTCAAGGGATGTTTCGCAATCGCTTGGCCATTGCCGAAATGGCCGTGGGTTTTGCCGTGAAGTTGTTGATGCAGTGGCTGATGATCTACGCGTTTAACGTATACGGACCGACCATTAGCTCGATGATCGGCATGATCGTCACCAGCTGGTTGATGTTACATACGCTGCGGGTGGATTATCACTACAAAGCCCGCCAAACGATGCATTGCTTAGTGGGTATTTGCGGTTTTTCCGCGCTGATGTTTGTGGTGGTGCGCGGTTCAGCCATGCTGATGGGGATGTTGTTAGGCACGCAACGCGCCTTGCCAGCGATGTTGACGATTTTGGTGGCAGTGCCATTAGGCATCTTGGTATATGGCTACGCCGTGTTGAAAACGCGCCTGGCGGATATGATCGTCGGTCAGCGTGTGGCTGGGATCCGTCGGCGTTTGCATATGAGGTAGATCATGCGATTAGATAAATATTTGGCGCACTTACAAGTCGGCAGTCGCGCCCAAGTCAAACAGCTGATCAAGCAAAAATTGGTGACAGTTAATGGCGACGTGATCCGCGATCCTGGTTTTACCGTGGCTGAATCTGCCCAAGTCGCTGTGTCTGGCGAGCTGGTGACCGGCAATCTGGCAGTGACGTATCTGATGAACAAGCCAGCCGGCGTGATCACCGCCACTGAAGATCACCATGAGCGCACGGTGTTAGATCTGATCGCGCCAAAAGATCGCCGGCCAGGACTTTTCCCAGTGGGGCGCTTGGATAAAGACACCACTGGTTTGTTGTTATTGACTACCGACGGCGCGTTAGGCCATTCATTACTGGCCCCCAAGCACCATGTTGATAAAACCTACTTGGCGACGTTGGATGGACCGCTAACCACCGAAATGGTGGCGCAACTAGAAGCTGGAATCGTGTTTAAAGCGTTTACTTCAGCGCCAGCGCAGGTGGTTTCAGTCGGCGAACGTACCGCTGAGATCACGATCCATGAAGGCAAGTTCCATCAAGTGAAGCGCATGTTTCATGCTGTCGGCGTGGAAGTGGTGAGCCTGAAGCGCTTGTCTATGGGGGGCTTGCGGTTACCTGATGATCTATTACCAGGGCAATATCGCGCGTTGACTGACGCAGAAATGCAAACGTTGCGCCAAGCCTAAAAAGCCGGATCATGGCGATCCGGCTTTTTTGATGGCGCACAAAAAAAGACCTCAACTTCTCAGTTGAGATCAAGTAGTGCCGCAAACAGGAGTCGAACCTGCACAGGGAAAACCCTACAGCGACCTGAACACTGCGCGTCTGCCAATTCCGCCATTGCGGCATAGGTTGTAAACTTAACAACGAAAACTAGTATATCAAGCTTTGTTGACCCTGTCCACCCCCAAGCCAAAAAACTTGCGGTACAATATGCTTGAGGTGATAGCAATGCAAACTCTTTCACAACAATGCGTGCGCCAAGTGGTCAAACCGCGCCCCAAGAAAAGTTACAAGGGGCGTTTTGGTCGCGTGACCATCATTGGCGGCAACGCCCAATATGGCGGCGCAGCGATCATGTCAGCCAGCGCTGCGGTATATGCCGGTGCCGGGTTGGTCAGTGTCGCCACAGACAGCGTGAATCGCTCGGCACTGCATGCGCGCTTGCCTGAAGCGATGGTGCTGGATTGGACAGCGGAAAAACTGGAAGCCTTATTAAATACGCAAAATGTCTTGGTGATCGGTCCAGGTTTAGGGGATGATGCGCCAGCCTTGACGCTATTAAAACGCGTGTTTGCTACGGTCAAACCTGATCAAACGCTGATCATCGACGGTTCAGCGATCACCTTGATCGCCTGTGAGCGCTTAGCGATCCCCAAGGCCCAAGTGATCTGGACGCCACATCAAATGGAGTGGCAGCGGTTATCAAAGGTGCCATTGGCCGATCAAGATCCCACGACCAATGCGCAAGCTGCGGCGCAATTACCTGGCGTGGTGATCGTCAAATCTGAAGCCACTGAGATCTTTGGGATGCAAGACAGTTATTTGAATCCGGTC
Source organism: Lacticaseibacillus salsurae (assembly GCF_045862175.1). Classification (NCBI taxonomy): domain Bacteria; kingdom Bacillati; phylum Bacillota; class Bacilli; order Lactobacillales; family Lactobacillaceae; genus Lacticaseibacillus; species Lacticaseibacillus salsurae. Next base: position 11,558 of record NZ_BAAFZI010000018.1, read on the forward strand.
GGGTCCCCGGCGATGGCGACAGGCGGCTCTGGCGATACGTTGACGGGGATCTTAGCGGCGTTTGTGGGGCAGTTTGGGTACTCAGATGCCAGCATTTGTGCCGCAGTGTATACCCATAGTGCGGTGGCCGATTTGATTGCCCGAACAAATTATGTCGCATTGCCGACCCAAGTGATCGCCCAGCTACCACAATATATGGCAGAAATGTCCCAAAAGTAATCCACAGTATCCACAAGATGTTGTGGATAACCTTGCGGATCAGTGAAACCTTCAACACAGTAAATTCCGATAAGCAGCTATTTTTTGTATGGATTTTGCCAACAAAATCGCAAAATAACCGAACAATAGCAGATTGATACGGGAAAATAATGGGACTTATGGTAAACTGAATTTATCAATCAAAAAGGCAGGATCAAACTATGCAAGTCATCGTTACTGTGATCGGAACGGATAAAGTCGGGATCATCGCGCAAGTGACCACGAAGTTAGCCGAATTGAATGTCAACATTTTGGATGTGTCACAAACTATCATGCAAGGGGCCTTTACCATGATGCTATTGGCCAAGTTGCCTGACGATGGCGATTTTGGCGCCATCAAGGCCGAATTGCAAGACCTTGGCGCCGAAATTGGCGTGGAAGTTAAAATCGCCCGTCAAGAAATTTTTGACGCGATGCACAAACTCTAGGAGGTCATCATGGAAAGCAACCAGATCAAAGAAACGATCCAAATGATCGCCGAAGAAAACCTCGACATTCGCACCGTCACCATGGGCATCTCGCTGTTGGATTGTATCACCGGCGATACCAAAACCACCGCGCAACGCGTTTACGCCAAAATCGTCGCCAAAGCCAAGAACTTGGTGCCTGTGGCCAACGCGATCTCCAGCGAATTCGGAATCCCGATCGTCAACAAGCGCATTTCCGTGACCCCAGTGGCGATGTTAGCCGGCGCAGATCCTAAGCCGGATTTTTTGCCGATCGCCAAAGCCATGGATGACGCCGCCAAAGCCGTGAAAGTCGATTTGATCGGTGGCTTTTCCGCTACGGTGCAAAATGGCTGCACCCCAGCTGACGAAGCGCTGATCGCGCAGATCCCTGCGGCGCTAGCGGCAACAGATCGGGTTTGTTCAAGCGTCAACATCGGCGCTTCGCGTTCTGGGTTGAACATGGATGCGGTGAAGTTGATGGGCGAATGTGTCAAAGCCATCGCTGACATCGACCCGAAGCTGGCCATGAAGCTGGTCGTATTTTGTAACGCGGTAGAAGACAATCCCTTTATGGCTGGCGCTTTTTGGGGTGTATCAGAAGGCGATGTGGCGATCAATACTGGCGTTTCGGGTCCTGGCGTGGTGCAACGAGCGATTGCCGACCAACCAGACGCTGATTTTGAAGTGATTTGCGAAACCATCAAAAAAACCGCCTTTAAAGTTTCGCGCATGGGCCAATTCGTTGGCAAAGTCGCTGCCGAGCGGTTAGGTGTGCCGTTCAACATTGTGGACTTGTCTTTGGCGCCAACACCGGCCCAAGGCGATTCTGTGGCGGAAATTCTGGAAACCATGGGCTTGAGCCATGTCGGCACCCCTGGCACCACCGCCGCATTGGCATTGTTGAATGACGCTGTGAAAAAAGGTGGCGTGATGGCTGCCGAACGCGTCGGTGGGTTATCTGGGGCCTTTATTCCAGTTTCAGAAGATGCCAACATGATCAAAGCCGCTCAAGCTGGTCACATTACCTTGGAAAAACTTGAAGCGATGACGGCAGTTTGTTCTGTCGGTTTGGATATGATCGCGGTGCCTGGTGATACGCCGGCCACGACGATTTCTGGGATGATTGCTGATGAAGCGGCGATCGGCATGATCAACAACAAAACCACTGCGGTGCGCGTGATCCCAGTACCAGGCAAAAAAGTTGGCGACAGCATCGAATTTGGTGGCTTGTTTGGATCCGCGCCGATCATGGCAGTCAACACTGGCGATGCGTCAGTGTTTATCAATCGTGGTGGCCACATTCCCGCGCCGATCCACAGTTTCAAAAACTGAGCTTAGCAGTCTCAACCATCCCGATGGTTGGGACTATTTTTATGCCTGCAAAGATGAAACGCCTCGATTTTGCGTAATCTATTAGTAAGGGGGTGTTGACATGTTTGTGGCCATAACGCCTGATGCCAAACGCATCACATTAGTCGATCATCAACAAGCCGAAAACTTGCGCGGCGGCACCTTTTATTGTCCGGCTTGCCGCAAGCCAGTGCGCATCAAAAACGGTCAAGTGATGCCGGCACATTTTGCGCATATCGGGCCGGCTTGTGATGTGGACAGCGAAGGCGAAAGCACCATTCATTTGCAAGGCAAGCAGTGGTTGTTGCAGTTGGGGGAGCAGCTAGGCTATGCGGTGAGCCTGGAAGTGTATTATCCGCAGATCCGCCAGCGCGCTGATGTGGTGTGGGTCAAAGCTCAGCGGACGTTGGTTTTAGAGTTTCAATGCAGTCCGCTGGATCCTAAACGCCTTAAAGCCCGCACCAAAGGGTATGCCAGCTTAGGGTTAGAAGTGATCTGGATCTTAGGACCGCGCTATTATAGCCAACGCCCTGCTGGCATGCAGGCGAAGTTCTTACGCTTTGATCAAATTCATGGGTATCATTTGTGGTATAGCGATGGGAACCACTTTCTAGAATTGTGGCAAGCAAAAATGGGGTATTTTCAAGTGCAGCGGTTTGATCGCAGTGGCCAACACCTGCGCCAAGTGCAAGTGGCGCGCTCACGCCAGCAGATCGTGCGCTTGATCGACAATCAATTGCATTTTCGCGATCCGAAGATCATGGCGCTACAAGCCATGGCTTATGCCAAAGGCAAACACTTAGCCGGCTTGCCTTGGCTGGTGCATGAGCACTTGACTCAGCTGTTAGGCTTAAAGACGCCAGAGTGGCAAATGCGCGCCAAATGGCTGTTGACCTTTGAAGATGGTGATATTTCCTGGGAAATGAATCAGAAATTCTGGCAAGCGCAAGTGGCACCAATGCTGACGCCACTGGTCGATCATGCCGCTTTGGTGAATACGGTGGCGACAGTGTGGCTACACACGCTGAGTGACGCTGGGTATTTGCAAGCAGGCGCGAATGGTTGGCAGTGGGTGCAGCCACTGGATTGGTTTGTGGATAGTGCGCATAAATTAGCGGCTTTACGTTAACAAAAAAGGCCACGACTGCAATAGTCGTGGTCTTTTATGCTGGGTCAAAGCACATGGAGCATTGACGGTGGGGTCAGTTGCAGCTTCTCACATACTGCTTTGAGCCGCTGGTAATTGCGGGTGTTGCCAAGTCTGACGCCAGGGTTTTGGTTGGTGGTGTCAAATACCACCACATCAGGCGCTTGGGTGACGCCCATTTGTGATGCCAGTTGTTGATCAGCGTCAATGCAAGGCGTTTGGGCCAAGCGCTTGCGGTCGTCAATAAACGCTGCTTGGTTTAACCCGTAGCCTGACACTAACGCCATGGCAAAAGCTGGATCATAAGTGAAGTCCCCGTCGGTAAACATTTCTTGCTCGCCTAACAGTAATTGGCGGGCTTTGTGGTTGCCTTGCAGTTGGGCCGCTTTAAAGTCTAAGGCGACTTCATAGGCGGCTTTGGTGAGTTGGTTGCGTAATGCTAAGTCTTTGGGATCGCGATGAGTGGCCACTAAGCTTGCCGTGACCACTTGGAAATTTAACAACATCGCCACATGCAAGTCGACTTTTTCCAGTGATTCGTGTTGCAAGCGGCGCACCGCAGCTTCCGCTTGGCGACAGTCAGTGCCTAGCGGATTCACGAACAGAAAGATTTCTAACACGTAATACCTCCAAATAATTTTGATAGCCTAACTTTACCAGAAAATCGCCAGAACACAATTATTAAGCTTGTGACTTTTTCACATTCTCAACGGCGCGTTGGATCTTGTTTTCTGGCGGCAATAAGGTGAGGTCAAAATCTCGCGCCAACTGCGCCCAAAAGGCTTTGGCAATAGCGGCATCGGTGTATTCCATTTCCAATTCCCAATCGCTTGTACCATTGAGATAAGTGGTGTGATCAAGCGTCAATAACCCAGCAGCTTGAGGGGCCAAGTAACGCGTGGTGGTGGCTTGGGCGAAGGCATGTAGCGCGTTAAAGTCGATCCCAATGGCATCAAGTTGGGTCGCGACGGTTCCGCCTGCCACCAGCTCGTTGCCGGTGATCGCGTCGGTATATTCCATCAACTTGCGGTCAGGACCGACTGGTACTTTCAACGTTTGTTCGCTGTAATCGGCAAATTGCCGCGTGCGCAACCCCCAGTGGTGGGCTTGTAGTTGGTGATCGGCAGTATCAAAGTAGCGGTTGGTTTGGGTGAATGGCGGCTGAAACGCGATCTGTTGGCGCAACTTTTGGGCGGTAGCGGCATCAAGCAAGGTTTTGAATTCTTGTTCAAGTTCTTTTGACATTTTTGTGGTCCTTTCCGTGCAGTCGTCAACTATTATTGCCTTCATTATATGGTAAACTAGGACAGGAAACATTATGGATGTGGAGGCATGGCGATGCAACGTGATTGGGATAGCTTTTTAATGCCGTATTATCAAGCGGTTGATGAACTCAAAATTAAATTTCGGGGGATGCGCAAGCAATTCCAACAAGCCAACGAACATACCCCGATCGAATTTGTGACCGGCCGGGTCAAACCCGTCGACTCCATCATCGAAAAACAGTCGCGGCGTTATATTTCCGATCAGCTGTTGGAACAAGACATGCAAGATATCGCCGGGCTGAGGATCATGTGCCAGTTTGTGGAAGATATTTACCAAGTCGTGGATCTCTTACACAAACGCACTGACATGAAAATCGTTGAAGAACGTGATTACGTCACCAACGTCAAGCCTAGCGGGTATCGTTCATATCATGTGGTGATCGAATACCCCGTCCAATTGATCCATGGTGAAAAAAAGCTGTTGGCTGAAGTGCAGATCCGCACCATGGCGATGAACTTTTGGGCCACGATCGAACACTCACTAAATTATAAATACCAAGGCGAATTTCCTGATGATCTCAAAGCTCGCTTGAAGCGCGCCGCTGAAGCCAGCTTCATGCTTGACGAAGAAATGTCTGAGATCCGAGAAGAGATTCAAGAAGCCCAGCAGCTGTTTTCTTATGGCAAAGGGCAAAATGTACCGATGCCAAAAGCAGACAAAAAGGATGACTAGTATGCGTATCGCCATCATCAAAAATTCAAACAGTCAATCAAAAACCGCGGCCAAGCAGCTGGAAGAAAAGCTCACTGCCGCGGGTTTTGAGCTGGATCAAGTGACCCCTGATGTGGTGATCACTGTCGGCGGGGATGGCACGCTGTTAGGCGCGTTTCACCGCTATGCCCAACAACTCGATCATGTCCGCTTTATCGGCGTACATACCGGCCATTTAGGCTTTTATACCGATTGGCGCGACTTTGAAATCGACCAATTGGTGCAAGCGTTGTTGAATGATTCCGGCCAAAGTGTGTCTTACCCATTGCTTGACGTGTTGGCCGATTATGAAGATGGGACCACGTCGCATTATTTGGCGTTAAATGAAGCGACGCTCAAGCGCTTATCTGGCACCATGCGCTGTGATGTCTACATCAAAGAAGACTTTTTTGAAAGCTTTCGTGGCGATGGGTTATGCGTGGCCACGCCAACTGGCTCGACGGCTTATTCCAAGTCTAACGGCGGGGCAGTGATCCACCCGCGCTTAGACGCAATGCAAGTCACAGAAATCGCTTCGATCAACAACCGCGTGTTTCGGACTTTGGCTGCGCCGTTGATCTTAGCGCCTGATGAATGGGTGATTTTGCGTCCAGAACCGTTTCAAGATTACTTAATGAGTATCGATCAGTTTTCGATCACGCCACAGCTGGTGACTTCTATTCGCTTTAAAATCGCCAGCGAACGGATCCATTTTGCCCGGTATCGCCACATGCACTTTTGGGATCGTGTGGAAGATGCCTTTATTGGCGCCAAGCAGTGAAATTAACGTGGACCTATGATGGGGATGCGCCAATCAAGTTGTATACCTTTTTGCGGCAAATGGGCTTGGCGCGCATGCAGATCAAAAAAGCCAAGTTCCACGGCGGCGAGTTCTTTGTCAACGACGTCTCAGTGCACACCAATTTTGTGGTACACCCAGGCGATATGGTGGCGATGGTGTTAGCGCCAGATACCGTGTCGGATCAAGTGATCCCGTACCCGGCGCCACTTGATATCGTGTATGAAGACCGCGACTATTTGGTGGTGAACAAACCTGCTGGCATCGCCTCGATCCCAGATGTCGCCAAAAGTCCAGACACCATGGCTAACCGCGTCAAAGCTTATTTGATCGCCAGTCATGCCCAAAGTTCTGCCATCCATGTGGTGACGCGCCTAGACCGCGACACCAGCGGCTTGATCTTATTTGCCAAACACAGCTTGGCGCATAGCTTGATCGATGCGCAACTGCACACTGACAAAATGCAAAAACATTATTTGGCGCTGGTATCCGGCAAAGCCGCGATGCCAGATCATGGCTGGTTGGTATTGCGCTTAGGGCGCACGACTGACTTTTATATGCATCGAGGCGTGGTGGCTGACGGCAAGATCTCCGTCACCGAATACCAAGTGCTACAAAGCGCCCCAAACGCTAAGTTGGTTCAAGTGCGGTTGCATACTGGGCGCACCCATCAGATCCGAGCGCATTTTTCGGCGATCGGACATCCGCTTTATGGTGATGACTTGTACGGCGGCCCTCATGTATCTGAACTGGATCGCCAAGCGCTACATTGTGCCAAGCTTGATTTCTGGCAGCCGTTGACGCAAACGATGATCCACTTGACGGCGCCGTTACCTGAAGATATGGCCACGTTAGCAGCGCATCTCCAATTGAAAAATGCGAGTCGCAATTAAGCGGCTCGCATTTTTTTTAGAATTTCAAGATCTTGGTGCCATGGGCTTCGCTGACGCCTAATTGGCGGGCGATCTCATCGACATTGTCGGCGGTGATCCCACCACCTGGCAAAATCGTTAACTTGCCATCAGCTGCTTGGACCAAGGTTTTCAAATGGGGCAAAGTGGCTGTGATCGGCTGATCTAGCGGACCACCATGGGTCAAAATGCGATCCACTTCATGTTCGGCCAACCAGTCGATGGCTTCGGCTTGGCGCGCTTCAGGGATCGCGTCAAAAGCCATGTGCATCACCACATCCATCCCAGCGCTGGCGGCGATCAAGTTTTCCATCGCGTCTTCATCTAACCAGCCATCTGCGGTTAATGCCCCAAAGGTCACAGCGTCCACGCCTTGCGCTTGGGCTTCGAAAATGTCCGCTTCCATGATCTTGAGTTCCAAGTCGTTATACACAAAGTTGCCACCGCGCGGGCGGATCATTGCCACCACTGACGCGTCATGTTCGTGAATATAGCGCGTCGCTTCGGCTAACACGCCTTTGGAAACGGTGGTGCCGCCAACGGCTAAGTTGTCGTTAAGTTCGATGCGCCGGGCACCAGCGGCTAAGGCTTTGGGCAAAGATGTGAAGTTTTCAACACACACTTCTTTTAACATGGCTATCCTCCTAGGCTAAAAACAAGACCAGTAATACCACGATCCCCAAGGCGATGCGGTACCATCCGAAAGGCTTGAAGTCGTGAGTTTGGACGAATTTCAACAACCACTTAATGGAAATAAAGGCAACGATGAACGAAACGACGGTCCCAGTTAACAAGATCGCCCATTGTTCGCCGGTAAAGGCGTTGCCGTTGACCAAGAATTTGCCGATTTTTAACAGCGACACCCCAACCATGGTGGGGATCGCCAAGAAGAAGGAAAATTCCGTAGCGACATAACGGCTAGTGCCTAAGATGATCGCGCCTAAAATCGTGGCGCCAGAACGCGACGTCCCAGGCACGATGGATAACGCTTGGAATAACCCAATGAATAAGGCTGTTTGATAAGACAAGTCCGCTAACGTGGCGACTTTTGGGGCGCGATTTTTAAACAGGTTTTCAATGACGATAAATAAGATCCCATACAAGATCAATGTCGTGGCCACCACTTGAGGGGTGTGCAAATGCGCATCCATCCAGTCGTTTAACGGCAAACCAATGACGATCGACGGAATGCAAGCGATGATCACTTTGACCCACAAGACCCAAGTGGCAGACTTTTCTGCATGGGATTTGGATGGGGCGAAAGGGTTGAGCTTATTGAAGTACAGCAAGATCACCGCTAAGATCGCGCCAAATTGGATCACGTATTCGAACATGGCCATGAAATCGGCATTTTGTTGGATCTTAACGACTTGGCTGACCAAGTCGATATGGCCGGTAGAGCTGACCGGCAGAAACTCGGTCAGCCCTTCGACGATGCCGATGATAATGGCTTTGAAAATGTCTAACATAAAACCCTCCTGATTGAATGAGCCGCTAGGGACGGCATGCATTTGAAAACCCAGCATTTTTAGTATACCGTGCATGAAAAATATTGCCACTCATCCGGCGACATTTACACAAATGATAAAAATAAAAAAGACCTGATCCGCAGATCAAGTCTTTCATCAAGTGCTTTGGGTTTATTCAGCAGGCAAAAAGTTGACGTTCACCGCTTCTGGCGCAGGAATGTCAGCTTGTAGCCAAGTCAACTTGCCAGTTTGTTCATCGCGGCGATAAAGCGTGGCGTTGTCGGTGTTTTGGTTGACCACCAGCAGGTATTTTTGGGTGAGATCAAAGTTGAAGTCACGTGGGAATGACCCTTGAACGGGGATCTGTTGGATCAATTCCAAATGCAGTCCGCCGTCAGTGAGTGCAAATACCGCCATGGAATCATAACCGCGGTTGGACACATAGACGAACTTGCCGTCAGCGGAAATGCGGATCGCCGCCGCGCCGTTATGTTCAGTCCAAGTGGCGGGGATGGTGGCGCGGGTGTCACCGATGGTAAAGGCCCCTTGGTCATAATGCAACACCGAGATCTGGCTGGATAATTCGCCCACCAAGTAAGCCAAATGGTCATGACCTGGCAAAAAGGCGATGTGGCGTGGCCCGTAACCTACTGGTAAATGCAAGACCGTCGCTTTGCCAAGTTTGCCGTCATCAGACAGCGGATAAGTCGACAAGGTATCATTGCCAAGATCGACCAATACCAACCGGCCGTCAGGCGCCAAAGCAGAATAATGCACATGACTGGCATCTTGTTCAGGCCGCGGACCAGAGCCGCCATGCACGGCGCGATCGGTTTCCACTAAGGTGTGATCAGGCTGGATCTTGTAAACCACCGCGCGACCATCATGATAAAAGCTGGCAAACACTAGCTGCCGCGCTTCATCGATCGATACATGCGCAGGGGACCCGCCTTTGGAAAAGGTGGTTGCGATGATCTTAGCCGGGGTTTGGTTCAAATCGATAGTCGCCACGCCGCCTTCGCCGTCACCTGCCGCACAAGCATAAGCAAAGTTGGCTTTAGAAATGGCCAAGTAAGTGGGATTTTTCAAACCGGTGACAAAAGGCTCAGGGGTGGACATGCTACCATTGGCGGAATCGAAGCTGGCGGAATAAACGCCGGCGCCGGTTTTTTTGGTGTAACCGCCGAGGATCACTGTTTGTTTCATAGATGAAAACCTCCAGGAAAATAATTGTTTCTATTATAACACACGCGTGAAACCGGATACCTTCCAGCAACAAACATGTTATGATAGAAGAAAAGGTTTGCAGGAGGTAGGCATGACAAAAACAACTTCAACGGTAACGGCGATCGGGACTCATGCATTAGACCCCGCCGATCCGCTGGTGATCTTATTTGGCGAAAGTGCTACCGCGGCGTTGCGTGATGTGGCGGTGATCCAGCAATTCGCCGATCCCAATGCGCAAGCCACATTAACCATTGCGGTTGGCGATCAAGTGGCCATTGGGGATGTGGCGTATACTGTCGAGCGCGTCGGCGAGTTAGCCAATCAAAACCTTCAAACCATCGGCCATGTCAGTTTGATCTTTGACCGGATCCCTGATCAACCGATGGAAAACGCCTTATACTTAAAGCCACAAGTCAAGCCTCAGTTACAAGTTGGTAGCACCATCACTTATATCACGCAGTAATCAAAAACACCTCGCCGCGGCGAGGTGTTTTTGATTGTCCGCTTACCAAGAAGCTTTGCGGACCCCAGGAATTTGACCTTGATGGGCAAGGTCGCGGAAATTCAACCGCGAGATCCCAAACTTGCGCATGTAAGCATGCGGGCGACCATCGAGTTGGTCGCGATTGTGCATCCGCACTGGACTGGCATTGCGCGGCAGGGTCTGCAATGCCGCATAGTTACCAGTTGCTTTATATTCTGCGCGCACACTGGCATACTTATCGACAGTAGCGGCGATTTTTTTTGCTTTGGCGATTTTTGATTTTTTAGCCATGAAATTCCTCACTTTGAATTGAATTGATTAACTTACTTCTCATTAGTAACAGCATCATTAGATTAACACGTTCACTTTGAAATTACAAGTAGAATTTGACGTTTGTTGACCAAATCAAAACGCGCACCACCATTAAGGTGACGCGCGTTGGGTTTAGTATTGATCGCCGTTAAAAATGGAGTTCTTGACGATGACGTAATCGACTTTGCGCAAAGCGGCCAAGTTACGACCACCGGCATAAGAAACCGCCGATTGGAGATCTTCTTGCATTTCCGTCAAAGTATCGGCAATGTGGCCCTTTAATGGTAACAAGATCTTTTTGCCTTCGACATTATGGTGGGCGCCTTTTTGATATTCAGAAGCGGAGCCATAATATTCTTGATACATTTTGCCGTCTTTTTCAACTTTCTTGCCAGGGGTTTCATAATGCCCAGCAAACAGCGATCCGATCATGCACATTGTTGCGCCAAACCGCAATGATTTGGCAATGTCGCCGTTGTTGCGGATCCCGCCATCGGTAATGATCGGCTTGCTGGCGGCTTTGGCGCACCAGCGCAATGCGGCTAACTGCCAGCCGCCGGTACCAAAGCCGGTTTTAAGTTTGGTGATGCAAACTTTACCTGGGCCGATGCCGACTTTGGTAGCGTCAGCGCCGGCATTTTCCAATTCCCGCACGCCTTCTGGGGTGCCAACGTTACCAGCGATGACAAACGTGTCAGGAAGGTATTTCTTGATGTGTTGGATCATGTCAATGACGATCTGCGAGTGACCATGGGCGATATCGATGGTGATGTATTCTGGGGTGAGTTTGTGGCCGGCGAGTTCCTTGATAAAGGCGAACTCTTCAGGCTTGACGCCAACAGAGATCGACGCGAACAATCCTTTGGCATGCATGTCCGCCACAAAATCGGCGCGGCGTTCTGGATTGAAGCGATGCATCACATAAAAATAGTCGTTTTCAGCCAGCCACTGGGCCAGCGGTTCATCAATGATCGTTTGCATGTTTGCTGGAACAACAGGCAGCTTGAAGGTCCGGCCGCCAAATACGACAGTCGTATCGACTTCTTTGCGCGAGCGCACGATGCACTTGTTGGGAATCAGTTGAATATCTTCATAGTCAAAAATTTGCATACTTGTCGTCCTTTCGAAAACACGAACAATCTCCAATAATTCTGTGGCACTTTTCGCACCACGAGCTAATATAGGCGAAGTTCGGAGAAAAGTCAAACTTAAAAACAAATTTATAATTATCGTTCGTGTTTTACCGACTACATGTCTAATATCCGAATAGTAATTTCGATAAAGCCGAATTTTAATCGACAAAAAATCTTGACACAGCATACGTAAACGCGAATATTGTGGGATAATATGGCCGGTCGGTTGAATTTGCCACTCCGGCTGGTCGTCGCGACCCGAAAATCTGCAGGCTCCGACAAAAAGCACTCCGGCGGGCTGGTCATGGAACGCAATGGCGCTCGTCGGAGCTAACTTTGCATTCGCTACCGCTCATAAGCGCAAAGTGGATCTCCTTCTCACTGGGGTCTAAGCGGTAAACCGCTAAGCCCCCCACGGCTGATGATCAGCCGGCCTTCGCGCTTTTTGCCTCCGCCTGCAGATTTTCGGGTCCCGACCAGCCCTCCGTCCCAAATTCAACCGACCTTTGTGTATGCGTTCTTGTTACTGAATCACCAGCTTCATCCGTGAAGTGTTGGTGACTTTGCAACCTTGATGACAAGCTGATTTTGAGCGACTTAGTCAAAATGAGTTCAAAAATACCATCATTGCGCTGATCAAGAAGGTCGGCAAGCAAATGATGGCATTAGTGTGATTTGGTAGTGAGTGGTCGAGCTGTCGTAAGTGTGACCTGAACCCAGAAAAGCTGTGAGCGGAAGTGAATTGGTATCATGGAAGAAAACTGGCCAATTGCCTGTGACAGTGAAATCAAACATGACGCCGAGTTTTGGCGGCATGCGCAGATTTCACCGGCAGATCCTGAAACAGCGGGTTTTGCTGGTTCAGGATCTAGGCGAAAGAACATCGGCGGGCTTTGCCGATTTCTGTAGCCGGCCGAACGGCAACTTGGCCAGGTTTCTGGAGTGATGCCGATTCGCCGGAGCCCACAGCTTTTCGTGCCATTAGGCGAGTAGAAACTAGATCAGAAGTACTTCTTGCGCCAGAACTCAAACCCGACACCAACACCGATTGCCACAGAAATTGCGATGGTGATGATCCAGCTGGCATGCATGTTGGCCCAAGGCAATTCGACGTTCATGCCGTAAAACGAAAACACCAAAGTCGGGATCGTCAAAATGATCGAATAAGACGTGAGAAATTTCATGACGCCGTTCATGTTGTTGTTAATGATCGACGAGTAGGTATCGCTGGTTTCGTTTAAGATAGAATTGGAAATCGCCGCCATTTCCGAGCCTTGTTGATTTTCAATGATGATGTCATCCAATAGATCTTGGTCGTCTTCGTCTAAATTCAGCGGATTGGTGCGCTTGAGTTGGTCTAAGACATTGCGGTCGGTTTTGATACTCATCATGAAGTACACCAAGCCGCGTTGGATGCCCATTAACGCATACAGTTCTTCGTTTTTCAAATTATTTTGTAGTTTGTTTTCTAAGGCTTCGCGGGCTTTGTTGATGTCGCGCAAATAAGCCAAGTAAGCGACAGTCACTTGATACAACATCAACAAGCTCGCTTGGTTGCGTTTGGCCGGGTTGAAGCCGGCAATGCGGTTTTCGGCAAACATGGCCAAAAGTGGTTGGGATTGTTGGTCGATGGTGATGATCGCGGTTTTAGTTAAAATGATCGCCAGGGGCACGGTTTTATAGGTGATGCGTTTTTTCTTGTCAAGGCCGGCGATCGGCATATCAAAAATCAACAAATGCGCATCGTCGTCTGGTTCGTATTCATACCGCGCACCTTCATCAGGATCTAAGCCATATAACAGAAAGTCTTCTGGTACATGGGCTTTTTCAAGCAGCTGTTGGCGCTCAGATTCGTGAGGATCGACCGCATTGATCCAAACGCCTGGGGTGATTTTGGTTTGCGTCGTGAGCTTTGCTTTTGTATCATCAAACTTGTAGATTGCCAGCATCGTTGGACCCTCCGTGGTTTCTATAGCTAACATTCTACGCGAAAATAGGCAGGCTGACACGCCGGGAGGAAATTAATTGAAAAAAATCGATCAAAAAGCACAATGGGCGGCTACGCTGGGGCCGCTGTTTGCTTGCCCGGTGTGCCACGAGCCGTTGTTTGTCGAAAATCATTCGCTGGTGTGCCCAAATGCGCATCGTTATGACTTGGCTAAAAAAGGCACAGTGAACTTCTTAAACGCGCCGCTGAAAACCGAATATACTGCTGAGATGTTGGCGGCGCGCCGGCGGGTGTTACAAGCCGGGCTGTTTTCGCCATTCGTGGACAAAATCGCCGCGCAATTGACTGGTAGCGAACAACTGCTGGATATTGGCTGTGGGGAAGGGACGCCGACTGCGGAGTTGGCCAAAACTGGCGCCAAAGCGATCGGTTTTGATATTTCAGCCCCTGCGATCCAGCTGGCTGGCGCGTTAGCCACTGATGCCTTTTATTGTGTGGCAGATCTGGCGCGGTTGCCTTTTGTCGATCAGTCGTTTGATGTGTTGGTGGATCTGTTTTCGCCAGGTGCTTATGCGGAGTTTGATCGGGTGTTGAAACCAGGCGGGCGCTTGTTCAAAGTGATCCCAGAAGCGGATTACTTGCGCGAGTTGCGCCAAGGCTTGTATGCCGGCACGCCTAAAGGCACATATTCCAATGCGCCGGTGCTGGCCCGTTTTTTGGCGACTTATCCTGACGCGCAAGTGCAGGATCTGACGTATGACTTTCCTGTCGATGCACGACAGTTTGAAGATATTGTGGCGATGACGCCATTAAGTTGGCAAGCCCCAGCAGATAAGCGCGCGGCTTTGTTAGCGGATCCGCCAGCAAGCATTCAAGTCGCGGTCAAATTGTTACAGGTGATGAAATCTCATGCATAGTGTTGCAAATTGCATCTGTGGGTGTTAAATTACTCTTAAGCATTTTTATTTCTGGCTTTAATCAGGGCTTGCTTTTGGGAAATTGATTAAAGTTAGCGATAGGAAACTTGATTAAGGTACCGTCTCGCCGTGCTAGACACCGAGGCGGTATTTTTTTGTGTTAAAATGAAGACACACAAATTTTGGAGGTCATTATGGCTAATCACATCGTTTTGTTTGAACCGCTGATCCCAGCAAACACTGGCAACATCGCCCGCACCGCCGCGGCGACGGATTCGTATTTACATTTGATCAAACCGCTGGGCTTTGAAACCGACGATAAGCATTTAAAGCGCGCCGGCTTGGATTATTGGAACAGCGTCAAGATCGTTTATCATGATTCCTTAGACGACTTCATGGCCACAGTGCCAGACACGCGTTATTTGTATTTGGTGTCCAAGTTTGCCGACAAAACCTACTCGGATGTGGATTACTCAGATACTTCCGTGGATCACTACTACATGTTCGGCAAAGAAACCACTGGCTTGCCAGAACCATTCATGCGGGCCAACCCGGAAAAAGCTGTCCGTATCCCCATGACGGAAAATGTTCGCGCGTTGAACTTGTCCAACTGTGCCGCGTTGGTGATTTTTGAAGCCTTGCGCCAACAAAACTTCGCTGGGCTTGAACGCACGCACACTTACGAACACGACAAGCTCAAGTAGAAAGGATCCTCATGCAACTGGTTCTTGCAGAAAAACCAAGCGTTGGCGCTGAACTTGCGCGCGTTTTAAACGCCGATCACAAACACGCCGGCTATTTTGAAGGCAATGGCTATATCGTTACTTGGTCATTAGGCCATTTGCTCACGCTGAAAATGCCTGAGCAATACCATAAAGAATGGGCCGAATGGACCTTCAATACCTTGCCAATGATCCCAGACAAGCTGGAGATCACGCCGTTAAAAGAAACTCGCAAACAACTCGCTGTGGTCAAAAGCTTAGCCAAGCGCCAAGACATCACGCAAGGCGTCATCGCCACTGATGCTGGGCGCGAAGGCGAGTTGGTGGCGCGCTACATTTTTGATTACCTCCAATTCAAAAAGCCGCTGAAGCGCTTATGGATCTCGTCGCAAACTGACGCGGCGATCAAAGCCGGTTTTGCCCATTTGCGTCCAGCTTCCGAGTTTGAAAACTTGCATCAAGCCGCCTTGGCGCGCGCGGAAGCTGATTGGTTGGTGGGGTTGAATGTGTCACGCGCCTTGACGGTGAAGTATCACGATTCCTTATCTGCTGGGCGGGTGCAAACCCCAACGCTGGCATTTGTGGCGGCGCAAGAAGCCAAGATCAACCAATTCAAACCGCAAACGTATTACCAACTCAGCGTCAAAACGCCCCTTGGCAATGCGAGCTTGGCGCAACAATTCAACGATCAAAGCCAGGCGCAAGCCGAAGCAGACAAGTTGAGCCGCCAACAACTGACAGTGACAGCCGTGAAAACCAAACACGAAACCGTGCAGCCGCCATTGCCTTTTGACTTGAATGAATTGCAACAAGTCGCCAACCAACAATACGGCTTTTCGCCTAAGCAAACGCTCAATACCTTGCAACGTTTGTATGAACGCGAGAAATTAGTCACTTATCCGCGGACAGATTCGCGGTATTTGACTTCAGATCTTAAAGCCACCATGGGCACGCGGTTGGCGGCGATGGGGCGTTTTTCCAAAACTGCCGCGCAGCTGGCTAAACGTGGTCAAGCACCAGATTATGTGTACAACGATGCCAAAGTCGGCGACCACTATGGGTTGATCCCCACCGAAGAAATGGTCGAGCCTAGCCGTTTGGAACCAGACGAGCTGAAGATCTATCGCTTGATCGCCATGCGTTTTATCGATTTGTTCAAACCGGCGTATCAAGCGGACGTGTTGACTTACACGCTAAAAGCCGGCGATCAAACCTTGACCGTCAAAACCACCAGCGTCATTGAACCAGGCTTTAAAGATGTGGAAAAATCCACTGCCGAAACCTTGCCAGTGGGCGCCAAGCTTGCCGGCAAATTCTTGGTCAAGGCGCATCAAACGACGCCTCCTGCGCGGTTGAATGAAGCGACGTTGCTGGGGAAAATGGATCATTTTGGCTTAGGCACGCCGGCCACGCGCGCGGATATCATCGACAAGTTGCAAGCTGCCGGCTCCATGGAAAAGCGCGGCCGCGAATTGATCGTCACCACCAAAGGCCACGCGTTATTGAAGCTGGTCAATCCAGATCTGGTGTCGCCGGATTTAACGGCGCGCTGGGAAGCGCAACTGCAAGCCATTGAAAAAGGCCAAGTCACCCGCAAAGCCTTTATGACGGACATCAAAGCCGCCACCAAGCGCTTGGTATTAGAAGTCAAGCAAAGCACCGTCCAATATGACGACCCGAATTTGACCATGAAAAAGTGCCCAGAATGCGGCTCACGCTTGCGTGAAAAGTCGACTAAAATGGGCGTGAAGCTGGTGTGTTCCAATCCGGAATGCCACTACAGCCGCTTCCGTGATCCGAAGTTGTCTAACCACCGCTGCTCAAATTGCCACAAGAAAATGGTGATCTTGACCGGCAACAATGGTGACTACTTCAAGTGCCAAAATTGCGGCAACACTGAGCAAATGTCTGCTGCTAAAGGCAAGCGTGGCCGCGTGAATAAGCGCGAGACCCAACGTTTGATGAAGCAATACAGCAAAGACGCTGAGCCCGAAGCAGAAAGTCCGCTGGCTTTGGCGCTAAAAGCGGCCATGAAGAATCAAGATTAACTTGTAAGCCTGGCCGTTGTGGTCGGGCTTTTTATGTGGGTTTGCCTCGTGGCACGAAAATTTGTGGTTGCGACTTACGACGAAAAGTTTGTTACACCGGATTAAAGTGACATCCTTACGATCAACGGATCAACTAAGTGTAAGCACAGTTATTGATCAATTGCTTCCTAGCGCTAACTGAGAAAATCTGCAGGCGGAGACAAAAAGTGCGGAGGCGGGCTGGTCATCAGCCGTGGGGGTCTTAGCGGTTTACCGCTTAGACCCCAGCGAGAAGGAGATCCACTTTGCGTTCATGAGCGTAGCGAATGCAAAGTTAGCTCCGACGAGCGCCATAGCGTTCCATGACCAGCTCGCCGGAGTGCTTTTTGTCGGAACCTGCAGATTTTCGACTGCGAGGCGAATGAAAGTCAAAAGATGTTTTCATTGGCAAATATCGGTCGGAAGGCTTTTTTCATTACGGCGTGGCGTCGTGTATAATAGGTGAGTTAAGAGTTTTGAGGAGGCAACCATGGCAACCAGACGCAAACCGACCACACGTAAACGCAAACCAGCCCGCCGCACCGCAACCAAAGACCACACCTTAAATTGGGTCGGGGTCGTGTTTGTGGTGGTCGGCTTATTGGCGATGTTTCGTTTGGGGCTGATCGGTGCTGTATTCGCCAATTGCTTCCGCTTGCTTGGCGGCAACACGTTCATCTTTTTGACGGTGTTGTTTACCACGTTTGGCGCTTGGTTGACAGCTACTGCCAGCTTGCCGCACATTAAACCGCGCTGGTTGTGGGGCGGCTTATTGGCGTATGTCAGTATTTTGGTGCTGGTCACCGGCTTGTCAATGACGCAATTGAACATCCACAGTCACTTCGAATTGGCCATTTGGCGCACGTTGCAAAATGATTTTGCCTTAGTGACCACCACCAGTGACGCTGGCGGCGGATTGTTAGGCGGCTTGATCTTTGGCTTATTTGCGCCGTTGATCTCCATGATCGGCACTGAGATCTTGTTTGGGGTATTAACGCTAGTGGGGATCTTGATCATCGCTGGGGTGACGCCAGAACAAGTTTTCAACGTGTTTCATGCCATCGGCCGCGGCTGTGGGCGCATGGTCTCCGGGCTTAAAACCGGCATCATGAACATGCAAGACCATGTTGAGTCAAAGCCCAAGCGCCAAGCAAAACCCAAAGTTCAAAAAGCTGATCCAGCGCCTGAAGATAAAGACTTGCCTAAACCTCGGGCGCAAGCAGATGATTTCACCATAAATGCGCCACAACCAACGCCACAACCAACGCCGCAACCGGCGCCTCAACCTCAACCTAAACCTGAGCCAAAGCCAGCTGCACAGCCAGATGACGAAGGCGAGTTAGATACTGGCAATGCTGGGGCAGATTACATCATGCCGCCGATCAGTTTGTTGACGCCGGTGCCGGCAGTGGATCAATCCAAAGAAGTTAATTTGATCAAACAAAACCGCGTCAAACTCAAAGACACTATGGATTCGTTTGGCGTGGATGTGTCGGTGAAATCGGCGACCTTAGGCCCGTCGATCACCCAATATGAGATCCAACCAGCCACTGGCGTCAAAGTGTCTAAGATCGTCAACTTAGCTGATGACTTGGCGTTAGCGTTAGCGGCTAAGGATATTCGTATCGAAGCGCCGATCCCTGGCAAATCGCTGATCGGCATTGAAGTCCCTAACAAGCAAATCGCCACCGTCGGCTACCGCGATGTGTTGGAACAAACGCCAACGCATCCTGGCAAGCCGCTGGTGATCCCGTTAGGCAAAGACGTCAACGGCCATGTGCAAACCATGGACTTGTCCAAAATGCCGCATTTGTTGATTGCCGGGGCTACCGGTTCTGGGAAATCCGTCATGATCAACGTGATCATCACCAGCATTTTAATGAGCGCTAAACCTGATCAAGTGCGGATGATGTTGATCGATCCGAAAAAAGTCGAATTGTCCGTGTATAACGGCGTGCCGCATTTGTTAACGCCAGTAGTCACTGAAGCGAAGCTGGCGCCAAGTGCGTTGAATAAAGTCCTTAAAGAAATGGAACACCGCTATGAGCGCTTCGCTGCAGCTGGTGTGCGCAATATGGGCGAATACAATCAAAAAGTTGCGGAATCAAACGACCCGGCGATGACCAAAATGCCTTACATTGTGGTGATCGTCGATGAATTGTCTGACTTGATGATGGTTGCCGGCAATGAAGTTGAAACTGCCATTGTGCGCTTGGCGCAAATGGCGCGGGCAGCTGGGATCCATATCATTATTGCCACCCAGCGGCCATCAGTGGATGTCATTACCGGCTTGATCAAAGCCAACATTCCATCGCGGATCGCGTTTGCTGTTTCCAGTGGGGTGGATTCTCGGACCATTTTAGATGCCAATGGCGCTGAAAAACTGCTTGGTCGCGGCGATATGCTGTATAAACCCATCGATGCTTCTAGCCCGATGCGGATCCAAGGCGCGTTCATTCCTTCAGCGGATGTGGAAGCGGTGGTTTCGGCAATCACTGATCAAGTGCAACCCGAATATCTTGATGATATGGCACCTACTGATGGGCCAGAAGCCAGTGACCAAGGCGCTTCAGATGATGAATTGTATGATGATGCCAAAGCCTTTGTGATCCAGCAACAAAACGCGTCGACCAGTTTGTTGCAGCGGCGGTTTCGCATTGGGTATAACCGCGCGGCCCGCTTGATCGATGACTTGCAGCAACAAGGCATCATCACGCCACCAGATGGGTCCAAGCCACGTAAAGTGTTGATCACACCAACAGAACAACAGGAGAAATAATGCGAGCAAAATTAGCTAAAGGCGTGGGGTTGACCGTGATCCCCACGACGCAATTTAAAACCACTAGGATCGCGATCCACTTTTTGGCGCCATTGAACCATGCGGATGTGGCAGCACGGACGCTGTTGACCAGTGTTTTAGAAACCGCCAGCCAAGATCATCCGACCCAATCGCAGTTATCTGCATATCTAGAAGGCTTGTTTGGCGCCAGTTTTGGCATCGGCGTCGGCAAAGAAGGACGCTTGCACCGGGTGTCGGCGACGATGAACTTGTTGAGTGATCAACTTGCGCAAAGTGATTTGTTGGCGCAAGGCATGGCGTTTTTGAAGCAAGTGTTACTGCGACCATTGATGGTCAAAGGGCGCTTTGATGAGCCGATCTTCGCGCGCGAAAAGCACAACTTGACTCAGTACTTGGAAAGTTTGGAAGAAGACCGCCAAACTCAAGCCAGCCTGGGACTTCAAGCGTTATATTTTCAAAGTGACCCCAGCCAAGCGACGCCATCTTTTGGCACGCCGGCAGGCTTAGCGCAAGTTTCGGCCAAACATTTGGTCAGTGTCTATCACCAAATGTTGGCCAGTGATCGCATTGAGATCGTGGTGTTAGGCAATGTCGAAGCTTCGCAAGTCCAAACGTTAGCCGAAGCGTTTGATTTTGCACCGCGTGCGATTGACGATGATGCGCTTGATAGTGACTTGCCGCTACATGACTTGGCGACGCAAACCGTCACAGCGCCAGTGATCCAGGCAAAGTTGAACCTGGGTTATCATGTGGACACGGATTATTTTGGTCCAAAAGCCTATGCAGCGATCGTGGCCAATGAACTTTTTGGCGGTTCAGCGCTGTCTAAGTTGTTTACCAATGTGCGCGAAAAAGCCAGCTTGGCGTATTATGCGTCTAGCTCCTTTGATCAAGCGCGGCATATGGTCACAGTACAAACTGGCATCGACGCCGAACAACGCGACGTGGTGTTGGCATTGATCGGCGACCAGCTCAAACAAGTGCAACAAGGTGATTTCACTGACGAACAACTGCAAACCATGAAAGACGGCTTGATCGCCAATCGCGAAACGGCTTATGATGCGCCGAGATTTCTAGCGCGCATCGGGTTGCTGGAAAGTTTATGGCCAAGCCAACCGCATACCTTGCAAGCGTATCTCGATGGGGTGCAAGCCGTCACCCGAAAACAAGTGATGCAAGCGGCTAAAGGCTTTGCGCTACAAGCCGTGTATTGTTTACAAAAAGAGGTGGGCTGATGGAAAAACAAGAGTATCAAGTGTTAGGCGAAACGCTGTATACGCAGACATTGCCCAATGGCTTGCGCGTGTTAGTCGTGGCTAAGCCTGAGTTTCATGAAACTTATGCGTTGTTTGCCACTAACTATGGCGCCATCGACACCAGCTTCGTGCCGCTTGGCCAAAGCAAAATGGTTCAACAGCCGGCGGGGATCGCGCATTTTTTGGAACACAAAATGTTTGAAAAAGCCGACCATGACGCGTTTGACTTGTTTGGCAAAACTGGCGCCAACGCCAATGCTTACACCTCCACCACGCGCACGGCTTATTTGTTTTCAGCCAGCCGCGCCGTTGATGAAAATCTCAACACGCTGTTGGATTTTGTCCAAGATCCGTATTTCACCGACAAAACCGTCAACAAAGAAAAAGGCATCATTGGCCAAGAGATCCAAATGTATCAAGATGACCCTGGCTGGCGCTTATATTTGGGGATGCTGGGCTCGCTTTACCCTAACCACCCAGCAAGCGTTGACGTGACCGGCACGATCGAGTCGATCGCCACCATCACCCCAGAAATGTTGTATCAAGCCCATGCGCGCTTTTATCACCCCACAAACATGACGTTGACAGTGGTGGGGCCAGTGGATCCGCAACATGTGATCGATTTAGTCGCCGCCAATCAAGCCGCTAAAACTTTTCCAGCCGCGCAACCGATCGTGCGCGGCGTCAATTGGGATCTGGATAAACACACCGTGATCGCCCATCGCGAATTGGCGTTGCCAGTGGTACGGCCGAAAGTGATGCTGGGGATCAAAGGCCAAACCAAAGTCTTGGATGACGAAGCGGGCTTGAAAGTGCAGATCGCCACGCGCTTATTGCTTGAGGCGTTATTTGGCGATTCATCGCCACTTTATCAGCAATGGTATGACGCCGGCTTGGTGGATGATTCGTTTGATTACGGCTTTGAAGCCCAACGGACGTTTAATTTTGCCACCATCGGCGGGGATGTTGACGACCCGACAGCGTTGATTCAAGCGCTACAGACGCGCATTGCGCAAGGCGCTGATCAGCCGGAATTGACCCTTGAGCGCTTTGAGCGGTTGAAATCAGCAGCATTGGGTAAATATGCGATGTCGCTGAATTCCATGTCCAGTATTGCCAATGGCGTCAGCAGCCAAAGCTTTGGTGACGTGAACTTGTTTGATTACCAACGCGTGCTGCAAGCGGTGACCTTCAACGACGTCAAACTCGCGGCCAAACAATTATTTGATCCAGCCGCAGTGGCCAGCTTGGTGATCTACCCAAGCGATCAGGAGGCGTAATATGCGTGCAGCTTTGATTATTGGCGCTTCTGGCGATATTGGCACTGCCATTGCCGAAAAGCTGGCGGCTCAAGGGTATTCGCTGTATTTGCATTATCACACCCATCCGGTCGACGCTTTGGTCGCGCGGTTGGCGGCTAAATACCCGAAGCAAGATTTTATCCCGTTGGCGTATGATCTGACCGATCCAGACCACTTGGATGCAGTCGTCAGCCAGCTGTTTTCTTTGGATGCGGTAGTTTTTGCCGCCGGACAAACGTATTATCACTTGTTTAAAGACACGACTGTCGCGGAGTTGACCGCCTTGATGCGGGTACATCTGCTGACGCCAATGGCTTTATTGACCAAGCTTGAAAAAAAGCTTGCGCAAAGCGGCCACGGGCGGGTCGTTTTCATCGGGTCAGTATATGGCGGCGCCGGGTCGGCGATGGAAGTGGCTTATTCCACGGTGAAAGGCGGCCAGTCCGCTTTTGTGAAAGCTTATGCGCAAGAAGTGGCCAGCTTAGGCATCACCGTCAATGTGGTGGCACCTGGGGCAGTGGCGACCAAAATGAACCACATGTTTGACCCAGAAGTGTTACATGACGTCGTCTCGGAGATCCCAGCTGCCCGCTTAGCCCAGCCGCAAGATATCAGCTTTTATGTGGCGACGTTGTTAAAGCCAGAAGCCGCTTATTTGACCGGGCAAACGTTATATGTCACCGGCGGCTGGTTGCGCTAACGACTTCTCAACAATTTCTTAATTCATGCCTATGTTGTTTCATGGTATAATGAAAACAGACATTAAAAACTTAGCGGGTGAAGAAAACAAATGGATGAAATTGGGCAAAAACTGCGCACCGCCCGAATTGAAAAGGGCTACACACTTGATGACTTGCAACAGATCACCAAGATTCAAAAACGTTACTTGATCGCCATTGAAGAAGGTAATTTCGATGCGCTGCCAGGTGACTTTTATGTGCGTGCGTTTATCAAACAATATGCCGACACGGTGGGCATCGACTCTGATGCCTTGTTGACGCAATTTCAACAAGACATTCCGGACACTCAACCGCAAGAATATGTGGAACAATCCGTTGAAAGCCAATCACGCAAAACGCGCGCTGTGGCCGCTAGCCCGAAGAATAAATTCCGGCGCTATTTGCCTCAGATCGTGATCGCCGTGATCGCCGTGGTGATCATTGCGGTCGCTTATGTGGTGACGTATCGCTCATCGCAAGCCAACAAGCAAGCGATTCCGGACACGGCCAGCTCCGTGACTGTATCCAGCAAAAAGAAAAGCTCCTCGAAAGCCAAAAGTTCCTCTAAAGCTTCCAGCAAGTCTTCAAGTGTTGACAAGTCGTCTAGCTCAAAGAAAGCCAAGTCGTCTAGTTCCAGCAAAAAGGCGACTGACAAGTTAAGCGTCGCTGTGGCTCCTGAAGCCAACGCTGCGCAAGCTGTCACCGTTAAAAACTGGCCAGCCACGACCAACAACATCACCGTTGGCGCAAGTAAAAGTGCCGCATGGGTCGAAGTGTTGATCAACGGTGCCGCTTCTTGGCAAGGCACATTAGCGGCTGGGAGTAACCACACCGTTGCTTTGCCAGCAGGTACCACTAGCTTTGCCGTGAAGTCAGGCAATGCCACAGTCACCACGATCAAGTTGAATAAAACCAATGTGGATATCTCCAGTGGGACTAGTTTTGTGCGGACCATTAATTTCACCACAGAAAGCGCAGGTAAGTAGGCGTGAATTTACCAAATAAGTTGACCTTGATGCGGATGATTTTGATCCCGATCTTCACGTTGTTGTTAGTGCTGAATTGGCCGGCAGGGTCGGTTTCCGTTTTTGGCGAACCTGTGGCCACCAGCTGGTTTGTCGGCGTGATCATTTTCATCGTGGCATGCTTGACGGACTTTGCTGATGGACAGATCGCGCGGCGCAACCACTTGGTGACCAACTTCGGTAAGTTCGCCGATCCTTTGGCTGACAAGTTGTTGGTCATGACCGCCTTTATTTTCTTGGCTGTGCGCGGTTCAGTGCCAGCTTGGGGTGTGGCGATCATCTTATGGCGCGAACTAGCAGTCACTGGCTTGCGCTTATTGCTCGCCGGCAGCGGTGAAGTCTTAGCTGCGGCTTGGCCTGGCAAGATCAAAACCAACGCCCAAATGTTTGCGATCATTTTCTTGATGTTCAATAACTTCGGCTTAGGTTTGCGCATCGACTTGATCTTGTTTTACTTGGCGGTATTCTTCACCATTTACTCTGGCACAGAATACTTCTACAAAAATCGCGGCGTCTTTGCCGATTCATTCTAAAATCAACGCTAAGCTGAGCCATTCGTGGTAACAGCTGACAGCACTGACGCCTTGGGGTCACGATTCGTTTTTTGAATCGCGGTTTCAAGGCGTTTGTGCCACTTAAAGAAATTTGCCCAACACATTTTCAAATTTAAAAAGGTGGTAAGCACATGCAAGCAGAGATCATTGCAGTTGGTACCGAAATTCTATTAGGCCAAATCGTCAATTCCAATGCGAGTTTTTTGGCCAAGCAATTCGCCGATCTGGGCATCGATAGCTTGAATCAACAAGTCGTTGGCGACAACCCGCAGCGCATGGAAGCGGCATTGCAACTGGCGGATTCGCGCGCAGACGTTGTGGTGTTACTAGGGGGCTTGGGCCCGACGAAAGACGATTTGTCCAAACAAGTGTTGGCCAAGCACTTAGGCGTTGAACTGGCTACCGACCAACCAGCGCATGACAAGCTAGCCCATTACGCTGAGCAACAACGTCACACCATGACGGCTAACAACTGGGTACAAGCCCAGTATCCTGCTGGCGCGCATGTGTTAGCCAATCACGTGGGGTTAGCGGTTGGGGCAGTGTATGAAGCACCAACGCATCGCTACATTTTGCTCCCTGGCCCGCCAAAAGAATTCAAGCCGATGGTATTAGATCAACTGGTGCCATATTTGCTCAAGGTGCTAGGCGGCGACTCAGTGCTTCAAAGCAAAGTCTTGCGCTTTTTTGGGATCGGGGAGTCAGCACTGGTCACAGAACTCCAAGATCTGATCGCCAATCAAACCAATCCCACCATTGCCCCTTACATCAAAGATTGGGAAGTGACGTTGCGGATCACTGCCAAAGCCAAAACCACTGAAGCTGCCCAAGCGCTGATCGCGCCGATGCAACAAGCCGTGCTGGATCGTGTCGGGCAGTATTTCTATGGTTTCGGCGATGACAACTCCTTGGCAAAAGTAGCCGTGCAGGCGTTAGCGGCGCATCATTTGACGGTGACTGCTGCAGAAAGCTTGACTGCTGGGGCTTTTCAATCCGCGTTAGGTGACGTGCCTGGCGTTTCTGAGTGGTTCAAAGGCGGATTCGTCACTTACAGCAATCACACCAAAGCCCAGTTTTTAGGTTTGGATGAAGCCAAGATCAACGCTGACGGCGCGGTGAGTGAAGCCACGGCGATCGCGATGGCCGATGGCGCGCGCGCCAAGGCTGAAGCTGACTTGGCGATCGCCTTTACTGGCGTGGCTGGCCCAGGCCCAGATGCAGGCCAAGAAGCTGGCACGGTGTGGATCGGCTTAGCGCAAGCTGGCAAGAAGACGACCGCCACGCTGTATCATTTTCCTGGCGCACGCGCCGATGTACGCGGCCGCGCAGTGAAAGCCGGCTTATTTGCGATCTATCAAGCCTTAAGCAAGTAATTTGAACCATTGCGTCAAAAGCGCGCAGCAAATGCGGGCTTTTTTTGCTGGAGAACAGCGACAAATCAAGCTTTTTGGCGGAGAAAATGCGGCGGTTAAGCGTTTTGATGCAAGCGTTGCCGCTTGTCGCGCTTGAAGCCGTGATTGACTTGCAGGCGTGGGTTCGCTACAATCGAATAGTATTAACTAATTCTATAAAATAGCATCAGTGAACGTTCTATTAGAACCATCGCTATGATGATGCGGAGGTGAACAGATGAGCTCAGGAATTTGGGCCGCAATTATCCTCGTCGCGATCATCGCCTTAGCGATCGGGGTTTGGATTGGGACCATTATCCAGAATCGCAAGCATCAACAAAGCTTAGATCTGGCGCATGACAGCGCACAAGGGATAATTGAGGCCGCTAAAAAAGAAGCATCCACGCTTAAAAAAGAGACCTTGATCGAAGCCAAAGATCAAGCCCACACGTATCGCAGCCAAGTGGAGCAAGAGTTACAAGATCGCCGCAATGAAGTGCAAAAAGCGGAGAACCGTAACGTTTCCCGGGAAGCGACGCTGGATCATCGCGACGACACGCTGGATCGTAAAGAACAAAGCCTGTCTGATCGAGATGCCAATCTAAATGCCAAGCAGCAACAACTAGATGAACGTGAAGCTAGTATTGCTGCCATCATTGCCGAACAACAAAAGACCTTAGAACAAGTCGCGGAATTGACCAAAAGCCAAGCCCGCGACCGTATCCTGACTGATACCAAAGCTGAACTTGCCCATGAGCGAGCGAAGCTGATCAAAGAAAGTGAAACCGAAGCCAAAGACACAGCCGACAAACAAGCCAAAATGCTGATCGCCCAAGCGATCCAGCGTTCGGCTTCTGATGTGGTGGCCGAATCCACTGTCACCGTGGTGAACTTACCAAACGATGACATGAAAGGTCGCATCATCGGGCGTGAAGGCCGTAACATTCGCACGTTGGAAACGCTCACAGGGATCGATTTGATCATCGACGACACACCAGAAGCTGTGGTGTTGTCTGGTTTTGATCCGATCCGCCGTGAAATTGCGCGCATGGCTTTGGAAAAGTTGATCCAAGATGGCCGGATCCATCCGGCTCGCATTGAAGAAATGGTGGATAAAGCTCGCAAAGAAATGGATGATCGTATCCGTGAATTTGGTGAGCAAGCCATTTTTGATATCGGGATCCACAACATGCACCCAGACTTGATCAAAGTCTTGGGCCGCTTACACTTCAGGACTTCTTATGGCCAAAATGTGCTCGATCACTCCATTCAAGTGGCAAAACTTGCCGGGGTAATGGCAGCCGAGCTCGGTGTTGATGTCACCATGGCGAAACGCGCCGGATTATTGCATGATATCGGCAAAGCACTAGATCATGAAGTCGACGGCTCGCACGTTGAAATTGGCGTGGAGCTGGCGACGAAGTACAAAGAACCAGCGACGGTCATCAACGCGATCGCCTCACACCACGGGGACGTCCCGGCAACTAGTGTGATCTCCGTGTTAGTGGCTGCAGCTGACGCGATTTCTGCGGCGCGTCCAGGCGCGCGTAGCGAATCGCTGGAGAACTACTTACACCGCCTTGAAAAGCTGGAAGCGATCGCCAACTCCTATCCAGGTGTCGATCACTCCTTTGCGATCCAAGCCGGCCGCGAAGTCCGCGTGATCGTGCAACCTGACAAATTGTCAGACGAGCAATCCGTGGTATTGGCGCGCGACATTCGCAACCAAATCGAAAAAGAACTGGAATATCCAGGGCATATCAAAGTCACCGTCATTCGCGAAAAGCGGACGGTGGAGTATGCCAAATAATCAAGAGATGCGCCTGCTAGGGATGGTGGGCGTATTTTTGTGGCTTAATTTTGAGTGACAGGCAATTTACGATAAATGACTTTGACAAGTATGAAATGTTACCGTTCAACAACAGTTGGCCAAAATTCTTTAGTCCTGGCAAGATTTATCCTATACTTAACACTATCTTAAATAAATTTTACGTTATTTTTGAAAAATGACATTGACCAGTCAACATTCAATGGGGTGAATCAGATGACAAAAATTTCAGCACAGCGGCCAGTGCTGGGCATCGTGGGACTATTTTCGGTTTTAATTTTAGCGAATCACGCATTAACCGAGCAAGTGCATGCCGATACCAATCAAAGCAGTGCGTCCACGCAAGCAGATGCCCAAGCATCGAGCAATACGCAATCAAGCGTCACGTTGAAGTCGAGCACACCGACGACTAATGTGACGACGCAGGCACAAGCTGCAGGGACGATTGCAGAAGCCGCTTTTCAGTTAACCAATCAACACGACAATTCCAGTGCTGAGTCAGCGGGAAATCGTTCAATGGGCGCGATTATCAATACCCAGGCGTTAGCGGCATTAACCAATGAAACTGGCTCGACCAGTACCAAACATATTTTACGGGCGCCAGCAGGTTTAGATGAAGCAACTTCAGCAAAATGGCTGACGATTGCCAAACAACTTGCCGCAGCAGATCAAGCTAAAACCGGGCGCAGTCAGCAGATCATCATGGTTTCTGACACGGCACCAACGGTCAAATCGTTTGCAATTGGCCAAGATACCTCGGTTCCAAGTGTAGACGCCGTCGATGTGGCTTCCTATCAAAGCTGGATGACGCAGGCAAATTACAATCAGCTAAAAGTCGCTGGCGTTAAAACCGTGATCGTTAAAATTTCGCAAGGAACTGATTATTCCAATCCATATGCGGCGACGCAAATCAAATATGCCAAAGCTGCTGGATTAAACGTCGCCATTTATCATTTTGCCACGTTTAGCGATACTAGCTCTGCTGCAGCTGAAGCTAAGCAAACAATCAGTACCTTGAAAACATTAGGTCTACCCACATCAACTTTGGTATTTGCTGATATGGAAGACAACTCTACCAATACCAGCACTGTATCAACGAATTTAAATGCCTATTGGACAGCCATGAATGCTGGTGGCTATACCAATCATGGTGTTTATACGGGGGGCTTATTTGGAAGTACTTATGCGGCAAATACATCAGGTACGGTTGGTGCTTCAAAAACCTGGTACGCCCAGTATCCTTACACACCATCTAAGAATGATTTGTGGAACACTGGTTACGGCGCCTGGCAATTTTCATCGACAGCCTATCTTTCTGGTTATCAAGGTAACGCGATCGATGCCTCACATGATTACGATGGCTTGTTAAGCGGTAG
This sequence comes from Lacticaseibacillus salsurae, assembly GCF_045862175.1. Classification (NCBI taxonomy): domain Bacteria; kingdom Bacillati; phylum Bacillota; class Bacilli; order Lactobacillales; family Lactobacillaceae; genus Lacticaseibacillus; species Lacticaseibacillus salsurae. The sequence goes on from NZ_BAAFZI010000018.1 coordinate 41,016, forward strand.
TGTCAAAACCACTTACGATACCATCACCAGTACGAAGAACATCAACTTACCTGGCACGATCAACCAGACCAATCGTGCTGATGGTTTTTATTCCGCCCCGTATAACACAAACGCAGCGACAGCCAAGTCTAATTCCAATGGCAAGGCCTTCAACGGCCAAACCGTTCAAGTGTTAGAACAGGCGACAACGTCTCGTAGTGCCAGTGCTGGCAATACCTTTTATAAGATTCGATTTGTGAATGGTAAAACCTACTGGACGGATCAACGCGCGGTAAAACTGGGGAGCTTTTACTCACAAAGCAACAAACACTCAGTTAACTATAAGGCCCGAATCGATCAAACCAATCGCAATGATGGCCTGTATCCAGATGGACCTTACAAAACCTCGATCACTAATATTTTTCAAAATTCCAATGCCCGTAACTATAATAAGCAAATTGTACCAGTCAGCGCTGAGGTGACGACGCCGACAGGGACATATTGTCAAATTAAGTTGAGTAATGGGGCCTATGAATGGATCGATAAAAAAGGGCTCAACGATGATATTTATGATCACATTACCGAAACCAAGAGTTTATCGTTTGTCGCAAGGATCAATCAAGCTGGGCGCTCAGACGGCTTGTATTCAGCGCCATACAATACTAGCTTTGCTTCATCCGTTCAAAACTCAAACGCCAAGCAACACAATGGGCAAGCCGTTACGGTGATTGAGCAGGCCACGACGCAACGGGCAGCATCCTTAGGCAATCTTTTTTATGAAATTCGCTTTAATGATGGAACCACGAGTTGGATCGATGCCCGAGGCGTTAGCCGCGTTGCCCTCAACACAATCACCAGCACAAAAACACTAGATTTGGCTGGCACGATCGATCAATCAGGTCGCCAAGATGGCTTGTATTCAGCGCCTTGGAATACCGATGTGCTGACGATCACGGAAAATCATAATGCGAAGAGTTACGCGGGCCAAACCGTCCAAGTCATTAAAGAAGCCACAACTGATCGCAGTGCGACCAGCGGCAATCATTTTTACGAAATTAAGTTGAAGAATGGCCGTGAACTGTGGATCGATGCTCGCGGGATTAAGTTGAAGCAACTTGAAACCGTCAAGGATCAAAAGACCGTCGACTATACGGCTCAGATCGTGCAAACTGGGCGCAGTGATGGCTTATATGATCATCCTTATAATAGTGACGCAGATAGCATTTTTCCAAATACGAATGCGTTGGCATATGCCGGACGCGGTGTGCAGGTCAAAGCGACTGCGGTGACCTCACAAGGCACCTATGCCAAGGTCACCTTGCCTAATGGTACGGTCAAATGGATCGATGTCAAAGGGCTCAAGAAAGTCCCGCGTTTTACAATCAAGTTAGCCACTATCGTTAGCACTCAGACAAAATAAAAAACACCAAGTCGATACGACCTGTTATCATTAAAGTTCCTACACAATTAATGAAAGAGGTATCGTCTTGATGCA
>NZ_BAAFZI010000019.1:0-41598 GCF_045862175.1 Lacticaseibacillus salsurae
CCAGTTCGCCACCTTCGTGGATCGAGCCTGGGATCTGGGCGTTGGCGTGACTTGCCGCGCCGCCTGGGAAGGAGAAGCGCTTGAACATGATCTGCATGCCTTTTTCATCTTGCGAGATCTGCGGATATTTTTCTGAATAGGTGCCATCCAAATAAGCATTGGACAACATCACTTGGCCACCGTGACCGGGGCCTTCGAGATATAGCATATTCAGATCATATTTGTTAATGACACGATTAAGATGAGTATAGATGAAGTTTTGCCCCGCAATCGTGCCCCAGTGGCCGATTGGATAAAACTTCACGTCGGAAGATTCAAGGGGGTGCTTTAATAACGGATTATCCGCCAAGTACAACTGACCGACGGAAAGATAGTTGGCGGCTCGCCAGTATGCGGTCATTTTGTCGAAATAAGCTTGTGTGTCATATTCTGTCGCCATGTCGAGAAACCTGCCTTCTTAATGATTGTCTTCAGTATATCACGTTTGCCTTAATTTTACTTAGATTTGCTTAATAAAACTTATGAAATTGCTAATTTGACTTAAAAATCACAGAATTTTAGGAACAACAATTCAAAGACTTTTTGTTCGAGGATGCTGAATCGGGAAACGTTAGGCCTTATCTTCCTCTTGCGCAGCTATAATTGCTGCGCGAGTCGGAATAGAGGGAAACGCCCCCAGAGTTTGAACGGTCAGAGATGATGCGCGAGAAGCATATTGAACTGCTGGAATCAAATTACTGAAATCAGGGGCTAGTTCAGCAGCCAAAGCACCAATAAACGTATCGCCTGCTGCGGTAGTGTCAACAGCTTTTACTGTGAATGCGGAAACAAGTTGCTCACCGGTAGAAGTCGATACAAATGAGCCCATGGATCCTAACGTGATAATTACTGCTTCAATACCGAGTTGATGGAAATATTCAGCATTAGCATGCATCGAAGCCTTATCAATCACAGGAATCCCAGAAATAGCTTCGGCCTCCGTTTCATTTGGTACGATCAAATCAGTTGCAGCAATCAGATCCTTTGGCAAACTAGTTTGCACTGGTGCAGGATTAAAAATCGTTTTGACGCCAACCTGGTGTGCGTAAGTAAATGCTTCAATTGCGGCATCTGTGGGGGTTTCCACCTGCGCGACGATGAAGTCTGACTCGTCAATGACTCGGTGACTTGCTTTGATATCATCCGGACTGACTAGGCCATTGGCACCAGCTTGAACGATAATTGAATTTTGCCCAGTGGCTTGCAACAGGATGTATGCTTGTCCAGTTTGCGTATGAGATTCACGCACAGCGTCCACATTAATTTGATTGTCAGCGAGTTGCTTCAACATAAACTGACCATTATCGTCATCCCCAATGCGACCGATAAAAGTCGTTTTTGCGCCTGAACGTACTGCCGCAATTGCTTGATTAGCACCTTTGCCACCAGCCGCTTTGGAAAAACCATTCATAGCAATAGTTTCACCTGGTTGGGGTAATGTTTGGATGTGTAAGATGCTGTCGACATTGATACTGCCGACGACCGTGATTGTATTAACCATAGCTGCCTCCGAATTAAAATGTAACGCCACTTTCCAAAATAATATTTGAATATGGTGTCGCCTCGCCAGTGCGTATAAATGCTTTATCATGAGCCAAGTGTTGCTTCATTTCTGCATGTGGCATGAATTCGATGGGGACGTCGACTAACGCTCGAATCGCTTTCAGCTGCTCGGGATTTTCAGTTTTGATCTCTTCTGCAAGATAAACTTTTTGTACTTGTAACTCAGAGAGCACATTTTCAAGTACGTCAATAAATTTAGGCAAACCCAGTTTGACTGCTAAATCAATTTTCTTAGTTCCTGCTGGCACTGGCATTCCTGCATCACCGATCGCCAAGGTGTCAAAATGCCCCATATCTGCGATCACACTAGAAATTTGGGTATTAAGCACTTGCGTCTTCTTCATGATCATTCCTCCTCAAATCTCAGGTACAATCTGTATCTGAGTATCTCCACCCGTTGTTTCATTAGCGACAAGAATAAAAACAGGCATCCCGCTATGTCGAGATGCCTGCAGGTCATAAATTAGTTGTTGGCAATGACTTTATCAACATTGTCTTTCGTCGTTAAAGTGATTGGTGGTTGAACATTCTTTTGTACTTTCTTTCCTTGGAAGTGGTTATAGATGGCGTCCAGACTCATCGTCCCCATCTTGTCCCATGACTGCGCAATAGTTGCTTGACCAGTACCAGCCTTGATCATCTTCAAGTAGGCTTCAGCGCCATCGAAACCGATAACTTTGATGTCCTTATGAGCAGATGCAGCAACGGCTTTAGAAGCACCAACAGCCATTTCATCATTTTGAGCAAAGATTGCTTTGATGTCTGGGTGTGCTTGGATAATGTTTTCTGCAACAGTTAAAGCTTTGGCGCGGTCAAAGCCAGCAGTTTGCTTGGTGACGATGTCGAGCTTGCCCTTAGCGTATCCATCAAAACCTTCCCCACGTTCGCGTGTTGCAGAAGCTCCTGGGATCCCAGTGATTTCAGCAACTTTAGCATTCTTACCAACAGTATCAACTAAGTACTTAGCGGCCATCTTACCACCGGCAACAGAGTCCGTTGCAACAGTGCTTAAGACTTTACCGCTATCAGAGGAACGGTCGATACAGACAACTGGAATATTGGCATCATTAGCAGCTTTAACTTCAGTGGCAATCGCTGCGGAATCACATGGGTTAACAATGATCGCATCCACTTTCTTTTGAATGAAATCTTCCATGTCGTTGTTTTGCTTAGCTGTATCGTTTTGCGCATCAGTGATTTGGACCGTGGTGCCATGGTCTTTTGCATACGCTTCCACTTTGTCCTTTAAGACAATGAAGGCTGGATTAGACAAAGTCGAGATTGACACACCGACTTTCAATTGTTTAGGTGACTTCTTAGTAACTTTCGCTGAATCAGAATCTGATCCTTTACTTAAACCAGAGTTCCCACAGGCAGATAACGTCCCAACACTAACTAAGAGCATGGCCCCGATCAAAAGCAGGCGTTTGATTGACTTTTTCATAAGTTTCTCTCCATTTCTGCGATTAAGCTTTACTGTTCTTGCGGTCGAGCAAGACAGCGATCAAAATGACGACCCCTTTGACAATTTGCTGATAGAAGCTTGAAATACCTAACAAGTTCATGCCGTTGCTTAAAGTCCCAATGATCAACGCACCGATCAAAGTACCCGACATCCGACCTTTACCACCGGCCAGACTAGTCCCACCTAAAACAACAGCAGCGATTGCATCCATTTCATAAGATGTCCCAGCATCTGGTTGAGCAGAACTCAAACGAGAGGTTAAAATCATCCCTGCCAACGCTGCCATCAACCCAGAAATGGTGTAAATCAAGATTGTGGTTTTGTTGGTATTAACCCCTGCGACGAAGGCTGCACGTTCATTGCCGCCTAAAGCAAAAGTCTTACGGCCAAAGGCAGTTTTGTGCAAGACAATGTACCAAATGATGAATGCAAGAATCATGATGATGATCGGGATCGGAACACCGAATAAGTAGCCACGACCGATCATCTGGAAGAAAAAGTTATCATTGATCTTAGCGCCAGTGACTGGATTCCCATCCGTGTATACATAAGTAGCCCCACGGAAAATCGTCATAGTTGCTAAGGTCGTGATAAACGCTGCGGCTTTCCCATACGCGATGATCAAACCGTTGAGGCATCCGAACAATGCCCCCAACACCAAACCAGCTAACACTGCGACCCAGCCAGGCATCCCACCAGCAATAAATGAGGCGGTGATAGCACCCGTCAAAGCCAAAGTGGATCCGACTGACAAATCAATACCACCGGTCATAATGACGAAGGTCATCCCAAAGGCGATAATGGCATTGACTGAGGTCTGACGCAGAAGGTTCAATAAGTTATCAACTTGTAAGAACCCTGGGTTTAGGATTGTCACGGCGATCACCAATACAATCAAAGCGATCAAGGTGCCGGCCTTGTTGATCATTTGTTTTACATCGACTTTTTGCTTCGACGTCTTATCTTCAGCTTGCTGCATTGATTTTTCCTCCTGTTGCCAATGTCATAATTTGATCTTGGGTGGCGCCTTTGGCATTCACGATGCCAGTAATATGCCCTTCATAAACAACGGCAATACGGTCGCTCATACTCAATACTTCCGGTAAGTCACTTGAAATCATGATGATTGCGACACCGCGGTCTGTGAGTTCGTTCATGAGCTCATAAATTTCCCGCTTAGCACCAACGTCAACGCCACGGGTCGGCTCATCTAAGATCAAGACCTTACTTCCAGCCCCGACCCATTTTGCCAACACGACCTTTTGTTGGTTACCACCACTTAAACTGCCAGCGGTAACATCTGGCCCCATCGCTTTAACAGTCAGACGTTTCATCAACATCGTGACAAAGTCGTCGATGCCTTTATCATCAATCAGACCATGCTTTTTAAAGCCTGTGATCGATGGTAAAACGATATTGTCTTTGAGCGAATCATCTAAGATCAAACCTTCGTCTTTACGATCTTCCGTCACAAAACCTAAATTGTGTTGAATCGCATGTTCCGGTGTGGTGATTTTAGTTTCTTTACCTTCAATGTAAAGCGTGCCTCCTTGATGCTTATCAATTCCAAAGATTGCTCGCATTATTTCAGTACGCCCTGCACCCATCAAGCCTGAAAATCCTAAGATTTCACCTTCATGAACAGCAAAGTTGATATGTTCAAAAACACCATTTTCAGTGAAGTCCTTGACTTCCAAAGCCACTTCTCCTGGTTTTTGGTGACGATCTGGATAAAAGGCGCCAATATCACGACCGACCATGTCATGAACTAATTGCTGAACATCCACGTCTTTGACTTCATAGATGGCAACTGACACGCCATCACGCATGACTGTGCAACGATCTGCAATTTCGAAGATTTCTTCCATCCGGTGGGAGATATAAATGAAGGAAACGCCCTTAGCCTTTAATTTCCGCACAACATCGAAAAGTTGTTCAATTTCTTTCCCAGTTAATGCGGCAGTTGGTTCGTCCATAATGATCACCTTGGCATCAGTCATGATTGACTTGGCGATTTCGATCATCTGTTGCTTACCAACACTAAAATTGCCAATAGGCTGGCGAACATCGATATCAGCCCCCAATTGTCCTAGATACTTTTTTGCTAATCGCACCATCTCCTTATCTTTCATCAGACCAAATTTGGTCTTGAGCTCTTTATTCAAAAACATATTGTCAACGACCGGCATGTCAGAAAAATTATTCATTTCTTGGTGAATGAATGCGATCCCATGCTGTTCAGCTTCTAGCGGACCGCTATAATGCACTTCCTGGCCATCAACGACGACTTTACCGCCATCTGATGAATATAGTCCGGTAAAGATGTTCATCAGTGTCGATTTACCCGCACCATTTTCGCCAACCAGTGCATGAACTTCACCTGGTTCAACTGTTAAGTCGACCCCTTCAAGCACCCGGTTCTTGCCGAAAGCTTTGGTAATCTTTTGGAGTTCTACTTTCACGGTCGATTCACCTCCATCTCAGTATGAGTAAGCGCTTATACAAGCGCTTACAACTATCGTCTCAAGCATGGTGGACGACCGTGTCCACCGCGTGTTGCCAATCTTCAAGTACTCGCTTACGCGCAACCTCGTCAAGTTCTGGTGAGTAGCGCTGATAATTTAGGTAACTACGATTTGGCTCTAAGAACTGTAAGCTCAACCCAGCCATGAGTACCGTGCCAAATGCGCTGATGTCTGCTTGATCCGCGACTTTCAAGGTCAACTGGCTTAAATCACTTTGACGTTGCATCAAGTAGGGGTTGTGTGTCGGCCCACCATCGACCATCAACGTGTCAAAAGCACTTGTGACATCATCTTGCCCCGCTGCAATCACTGCATTGATCTGTAATGCAATGGCATCAAGCGCCGCTTTTACAATCTCTGGGCGTTTAGTGGCAGCGGTCATATTCAAAATCGCCGCATGTGCGTCTCCGGCCCAATAAGGCGCACCCAAACCGGTGAAAGCAGGAACGATCATCGTATGATCATCAGAGCTGGCGGCTTTGGCCAACACTTCAGTTTCATCAGCTGATTCAATCAAATGCAACGAATCTTTCAGCCAAGTAATCAATGCCCCGGCATAATTCACATTACCTTCCAAGACGTAGGTACTCTGCCCATGTGTTTGCCAGCCAATGGAGGTGACCAACCCAGAAGCTGAGTTGACTCGTGTCGTTCCCGCATTGATCATAATCGAACTGCCTGTGCCATATGTTGCTTTGAGCGATCCTGTTTCAAAACCACTTTGACCAAACAAAGCCGCTTGAGAATCACCCAGCATCGCATGAATTGGTACCGCTTGAGGCAGAATTCCTTCAAAATCCGTCATTCCAAACACTGAATCAGAATCAACAATTTCAGGCAAAGCACGTTTTGGAATGCTAAATAAATCAAGTAGTTCTTGATCCCACTGACAAGAATCCAAATCCATCAACGTGGTACGGCTAGCATTGGAAGGCTCTGTCTTAAATGCAGCGCCATGCGTTAGTTTGAACAATAGCCACGCATCGATCGTTCCTAAACATAAATTATTGGCTGTTGCTGCTGCGCTAACGGCAGGAACGTTCTCCAACATCCAGGTAAACTTTGCGGCAGTAAAACTTGGAGAAAGCGGTAAACCTGTCCGCTCTTTAATCAATGCATCTGCACCAGGACTTTCTGTGGCAATACGCTCACACTGTGGTTTTGCGCGAGTACATTGCCACACGACTGCTTGGCTTAATGGCTCACCTGAACCGCGTGACCAAGCCGCAGCAGTTTCACGTTGATTCGTAATGCCAACGCCGACAACTTTGCGTGGGTCACGCGTACCATCCGCGAATAACGCCTTAACCACAGCTTGCACATTATTGTAGATTTCAGTTAGTTCATGACTGATCCAGCCTTGCTCTGAGATCAATTGATGATGTGGCAAAGCCGCGTGAGCCACGATTGTCGCGTCTTCATCATATAAGAAAGCCTTAGTGCTTTGGGTGCTTTGATCTAATCCGATCAAATACGCCAATCGTACCCCCTCCTTTTATGTATTACCGATGGGGCAAGCCTGCCTACGGAACAAACCTGCTGCCATCAGCCTTGTCTATGCTTTAGCGATGGAATCCGCAATATCTTTAGCGTCGATGCCATAATAACCAAAGACTTCAAGTTGTGGGCCAGAGATTGCAGGTTCATCTGGGAACCCAACGAAGTCAATCTTTGTGTCGCCCCGCGAGGCCAACACTTCAGCGACTGCTGAGCCGATCCCACCGATCACAGAATGTTCTTCAATGGTAACAATATGGTGAGTTTGATCGGCAATTTGATTAAGCAGATCTTTATCGATCGGCTTAACGCTGACCAAATCGACCACTTTTGCAAAAATCCCGCGTGCTTTCAACAATTCAGCTGTCTCAACAGCAATTGCAACTGTTTCGCCTGCAGCAACTAGCGCAATATCATCTCCATTATCGACAACGACATTGCCCTTACCAGGTGCCGAGAAGGCTGTTGCTGTGCTGGTATATACATCAGGCAAAGCACGTTTGCCAATCCGGACATAAGCGGGATGATCTGACTTAGCCAAATATTCGATCAAAGCTTTAGCTTGATATTGATCGGCTGGCAGATAGACTTCCAAATTCGGTAAGGCCCGAGTGATGGCAAGATCTTGCAAGGAATGATGAGTGTTACCTAACACGCTATAGGAATTCCCCCCACTGATTCCAATCAACTTCACGTTGGTGTTCGAGTAAGTCACATCCACTTTGACTTGTTCAATACTGCGCATTGACAAGAAAGCGGCAGGTGAAAATGTGAATGGTCGCTTGCCACTATGAGCTAAACCAGCGCTAACTGTAACTGAATTTTGCTCTGCAATCCCCATTTCGACTAACTGATCTGGTAACGCTTCAGCAAACGGATTTAACGCCGCGCTCCCACGAGAATCACTCGTGACTGCTAAAATGTTTCGGTCCGCTTTTGCAGCGGTAATTAAAGCATCGCAGATCACATTCCCAATCTTTGCAGAATTACTCATGGCTCAACCTCTCAATCTCGGCATCGAAAGCATCTAATGCTTCTTGATATTGTTCCGGCGTTGGCACCTTGTGATGCCAAGCCGCAACGTTTTCGGCAAACTTCACACCTTTTCCTTTGACTGTGTCAGCTAAGATCAGTTTAGGTTTACCAGGCTGATTAGGTGCAGATAACGCTGTAACGAGTTGCGCCATATCATTGCCATCAATCTCAACCACTTCAAACCCAAAGGCCTCATATTTTTTATCCAATGGTTCACTGTTCATCACGTCCTTAGTGGGACCCGAGATTTGTAAACCATTATGATCAATGATTGCTGTTAAGTTATCAAGTTTAAAGCTACCTGCAGCCATGGCGGCTTCCCAAACTGAGCCTTCAGCTTGTTCGCCATCACCCATCAGAACATAGGTATGATAGTTGCGACCGTCAAGCTTTGCTGCCTTGGCGACGCCCACACCCAAGCCAAGTCCATGGCCGAGGGAACCGGTATTCATTTCAATGCCATGGATGTGGTTAGTAGGGTGTCCGATATACGGTGATTGGAATTGAGAATAGTTCAACAGATCAGACTCTGGAAAATACCCGCGCGCAGCCAAGACGCTATACAAAATTTCGACAGCATGTCCTTTTGATTGAATGTAGCGATCACGATTTGGATCATCAAAATTATGAGGATCTTGGTTCAGGACTTTGAAATATAAGGCTGTCAAAATATCGGCACACGACAAATCACTGCCAGTATGCCCAGTTTTGGCCCGATAAATCATTTCCCAGGTGGCCTTACGCAGTTTCACAGCTTCTAATTCTAACGCTTGTGTGTTCATGTGTGCCCTCCTTAGTGAATGATCGAATCGATGTCACCGCGAAGATATGCATTGACGTCTTCTTCGATTGGATCGTAGAAGTCTGGCTTAACGTTGATATATTTGCAAGCTTCATATAAGATCGGTACCACATCATCAGTAACTGCAGCGATATGATGAATATATGGGCCATAAACTAATTTAGTTTCGAAGCGATTCAAATTAGCAAATTGTAACCACAGGTATGTCCCTTGTTCGTAAGGCCCTTCAACGGCTTCAGCGTTCCCCATTAACATGGAATATTCACCGTTGTCGCCATCAAAGCGGCAAAGCGTATAGTGACCATCTTTAGCTTGCAATGCAACGGAGCCAGGATAATCGAAAACGAAGTGACTCGGCGGCAACACTGGTTTGTTTTTGGCTGTCGAAAATGGGAAAACACCTAAATGCTGAAGCAATTCGCCATTTGGATTTTCTGGATGGCGGCAGTTCACATCCGCAAAGACTGCCCGGTGTTCACCTAAAGTTGCTGCTTCGACTAACAGTTCAGAAATCACACCATGAATATCGGTTTCGCAAGTTACTGGCATCCCTTCATCTTGTAACAAAGATTCGGAAGCATACGGTAAGATTCCAATCAGATCTTGTAAAGCCGTCCAGCACTGAATCACGCCAGAATTACAACCATATTGGATCATCTTGTTCTTCAAGGCGACTTTTAAAGCGGCGACCATATTTAAGTCTTTGTCTTTGATCTGGATCTCTGCAATTTCACGAAGATGCGCAATAGTTTCAGCGATTTGTGGATCATTGGCATCTTGGAGACGGTGGATCTCGTCAACTAATTCATTCAAGGGAATTGGAGAAAGTGAGATATTGAATTTCTCAAGTAGTTCACCTTCATTCACCATGGTGGACCAGAAATCAAATGGTCGTGGTCCCACTTGCAGAATTCGTGTGCTTTTAAAAGTCTTTACCACGTTGCAAACCTTAATAAAGTCGGTGACCCCACGTTCAAATTCAGGATCATCGATGTCGACATTAACCAAGTAAGTAAACGGAACCTGGAAACGGCGCAAAACCTTCCCAATGGCGAACAACCCACACTGTGTATCCCGCAAGCGTGAACCATCTGCGGCAGGCGCTTCATCTTTAGGCCCCCACAAAAGTACTGGAACATTAAATTGTTTAGCTAAACGTGCAACTTCATATTCAGTCCCGAAGTTTTCATTTGCTAAGAACAAACCATCGATTTTCGCGGCTTGAAATTTTGCCGTGATCTTAGCCAATCCGGCGTCATCGTATAGTAAACCATCCTCGTTAGCATCTTTGATATCAACGTAATTAACGCCCATATCATCGAGTTTGGTGCGAGTTTTATTAGCAAAATCAATTGCTGCATCTGCGGAAAAAAGATTTCTTCTGGTCGGTGCAAATCCAATTTTAATTTGCTTGAGCAAAACGTTCATGTTTGTCCCTCCCATAAATTGGTAAAAGCGTTTTCACAGATACAGTGTATTTCATCAACTAAATTAAGTCAAGAGTTAAGTCATAAATTATTTTTGTTTATCTAGTGTTTAGTTTAGCTACAGTTGTGGTAATATAGAAGTATTCCTGAACAACCCGAGGTGTACGCCATGAATATGGATGATATTGCTCAGCTTGCCAAAGTGTCAAAGGCTTCAGTATCACTCGCTTTAAACGATCAACCAGGCGTTAGTGACGAGACGCGACAACGCGTTCTCCAAATCGCTAAAGCACATAACTATCGGCCACGTCGTCGAACTACCAAGCCCGTTGCGAAACCGATTCTGCATTTCATCACGGTTAACATCAAAGGCCAAAAGCAGCGTCCGTCTGAACTTCCTTTTTTTGCCAACTTGATTGCCGAGATCTCTGTGATCACTCAGCGTCAACACATTAGCTTGCAAATCGAAGCTCTTGATGAATCGCAACTGACAAACTGGGCCAAATCTGTTTCTGAAGATGATCCACTATTTTTTGGTACCATTGTGTTGGCGACCAGTCTAACTCGTGAACAAATCTTGATGTTCACCCGAAGTTTATCCAAAGTTCTGATCTTAGACAGTGATTATAAAGATCTGGCTGTAAATGCCGTTGCCATCGACAACTACTTGGGTGGTTTTCGTGCGGCCAGCGCGTTATTACAACGTGGCTATCGGGATATCGGCTATGTTGAAGCCGTAGAACAGTATCCCAACTATACTGAACGGCGCAAGGGATTTTTGGACAAACTCACCGACGCAGGGATTGCCCCCACACAAACCTATTCGGTCAACTCCATGTCCATGCAGCAATGCACTGAAGATGAAGAAATCTTCACTCACCCGCTACCACGCGCAATTTTCTGTGATAACGATTATATTGCGATCCGTCTCATGCGACTGGCTTTGCAAAAGGGGATCCGAATTCCTCAAGAATTAGGAGTGATCGGTTTTGATGATATTACCGAAGGCCATATTGTATCCCCCGAGTTAACCACCATCCATGTTCCAGTTCACACCATCGCCAAGGTCGCAGTCAGCCGTCTGACTGAACTCGCTTCTGGAAAATTAAATGAATATACATTCAAACAACTGATTGAACCACAACTCATTCAGAGACACTCACTGTAGCTTTACTAAGCCTTGATCTTAAAGGCTTTTTATTGTTGCGAAAACTCTTCTTTCAAAGTCTGTCGCATCACCTCTTGATTGGGTTTTTGACCACTCCACAACTGGAAATTCATTGCACCTTGAGCAGCTAGCATATTCAATCCTCCAACAATTTGATGTGCACCATGCACTTTGGCTAACTGCAAAAATCGGCTGATAGCTGGATTAAATACGACATCCGCGACATCCATTCTGTTGGTGATGCGCTGATAATTGATATCTGGCGCTAAATCATCGTTAGGCTTCAAGCCTAGAGGGGTGCAATTAATCAAAATATCAGTATCCGACGGTATTTCAATCGTCTTGCTTTGCAGATGAAATTCAGCCGAGGCATCAGTCTGGTTGTTGATCAACTCTGCAAGATCAAGACCTAGCCCCTCAGTGATGTTATAAATGGTGAAGTGACTTGCCCCCGCCAAAGCACTTTCAACAGCGATTGCTCGGGCTACCCCACCTGCACCAAGCATGACAATTCGCTTGCCAGCCAGAGAAATGCCGGCGTCTGTAAGTGACGTGGTAAAACCTTTGCCATCAGAATTTTCACCGAGCAACTTGCCATGATCGTTAATTACACAGTTCACAGCACCAATCATCTTTGCTGCAGGACTGAGTTCATCAAGCATGGGCAATACGGCGATTTTATGCGGCATGGTTAAGTTAAATCCGCGCCACCCCATAGCCTTAGCTCCAGCAACAGCTTCCAAAAGCTCAGAAGGTCTCACTTTACAAGTGATATAACGCCAATTCATCTTGAGATCTGCAAAAGCAGCTTCTTCCATTACACCCGTTGGATTATCATCAACTGGATCTCCCAATAATCCAACTAATTCCGGTCGATAATTGGCCATTTCGATTGCTCCTTTGTTAGAAAAATTACTTTGTTTTCGTCGTTGACTCCCGGAAAACCATCCGAACTGGCAATTGTATTTCTTGATAAGGGCGCTCAGGTTCACGCATGCGTTGCAGCATGAGGTTCACGATTTCCTCCCCAATCGCCTCCACTGGCTGGGCAATAGTAGTTAGCGACGGGGTCAGAAACTGAGCCATACTAATGTCATCAAATCCAACTACCGAATAGTCTTCGGGAATTCGTTTGTTATTTGCTAATAAACCGCGGTACACACCCATCGCCACATCATCATTAACTGCAATCACGGCGGTGGCATCTGTATCAACAATTTTCTCGGCTGCCATTAAGCCACCAGCAGGACTAAATTCGCAATGGAAGACTAATTCGGGGTCAAGTAGTACGCTATGGTTGGAAAATGCTTCCTGATATCCGGTAAAGCGTTTTACCAAATTACCAGTTAAGTGGGGTGGCAACACTATTGCGATTCTTCGATGCCCTTGTTCCAGCAAATGAGTTGCGATCATATTTCCTGCCGCGACTTCATCGATTCCTACTGTATCTCCACGTCCTAACGCTTCTGCTTGATCGGTGAATACCATTGGTAGCTTTTCATGTACTGCTAATGCTTCAACAATTTGATGCGACGCCCCTGGTGCAGCTAAAATCAATCCTTTTTGAGAACCCGCACCAAACTGATCAATAAAGTGATCGATGTTTTCGCTGAATCCATTGACTGAAAACACTTCCGGATAGTAACCCTGTGGGATTGCAGCGGACTGAACAGCCACAACTAGGCTTGCAAAAAAAGGATTCATGATGTCAGGAATCACAATTCCTAATGAATTACCGCGTTGTCCGACTAAACCGCGAGCGTAATAATCGGCTTGATAACCTAACTGATCCCGTGCTTGAACAACCTTAGTACGCGTCTCTTGGCTAAATCGTTCCCCTTTACCATTTAGAATTTGTGAAACCGCTGTAACTGACACAGAAGCAAGCTTTGCTACATCTCGAATTGTTGGCCGTTTGTCCATAACCCACCTCGTAAAACGTTTTATCTCAGTGCACTTGCATTCTAACCGGCTAAAGTAAGCGCTGTCAAATATTAAATTGATGAGAAATTGGCCAAAAATTTTTGGTTATCACATTCTGTTTAACAAGCTGATATATATCAACTGCCACTTCTGTACCACGATCTGAAGAATTTCGTGATAAATACGTTTAATTATGGCGAACTGTAGTAATTTTTGTTCAGTAATCATCAAGTAAACAAATTAGGAATCACTTTGACAATTACTTTATTTTTTTGCAATTCTTCTTCAGCCACTATGTGTAAAAGACTATTCGTTGATGCAAAAAGTGCTGCTTGAAGCCAAAAAAATACCTGGCAGCAATTAAGCTGACAGGTACATTGAAATCGCCAAATGTTGGACATTTTTGTTATAAGATCCGCGGCAACACTGGGCGGCTAAAGAAGTTCCCTTGTCCATAAACGGCGCCGAATTGATCCACTAAGCGCATGTCAGCATCAGATTCGATCGCATCTAGCGACAGATCCAAATGATGGACTTGGCAGACATGTTGCCAGTAGCGCAAATTTTCCAACAGCTTGGCTTCAGCGGCGGCATCGCGTTTCGGTGGCAAGGCGACTTTCACACTGTCAAAATATTGCACCACTGGCGCAAACTCTGCAAACCGCCTTGGCGTTTGGGCATGATCGATCACAAAGCGCACGCCTGCTTGCCGATAAATTGGCGCATATTTGGCAAAAGCCTCAACGTCAGTCATGTGATCGAGCTCCACGATCAACTGCACTTGCCCATTGGCCTGCAAATACGTCAACAAGCCTTGTTTGATCTGCGGATCGGCCAATTCTGCCACTTCAAAGTTCATCGCCAAAGACGGTACTTCCAATTGATGCAAAACCGTGCGGATCAGCGCCATCATCGTGTCAACAGTGACGGTATAATGATCGGCGCGGCCCCAGTGCCCATTGGTGTAACACTCTAAGCGCATTTCATTGGTGGTGATATGGTTATCTGCCAAGCGCGTCACCGGCTGGGTGTAGTAAGTGTAGTTGATCATGGCCGAATGCGAATTATTTAACAGATCCGCTTGACCATCCACGGTAATGCGATCGCGGCCATGTTGTTTGGACAAGTACATCGAGTTATCAGCACGTTTTAACAACGTTTTTAGCGATTGGTCTTTTTCTTCCAAAAAAGCCACGCCCACTGAAACCGAACAGCGAAAATGGTTATCTTGATACGCCACTGGGATCGTGCGCACAGCGTTCCAACAGTTGCGCACCAATGCCACAGCACTTTCCATGTCAAACCCTGGCATCAAAATCGTCAGCTCTTCGCCGCCAGTGCGATATAAGCCTGACGACATCGGCGCGGCTGTTAACTCAGCTTGCAAAATTTTGGTCAAGCCGATCAATACCGCATCCCCTGCGGCATGACCATAATCGTCATTAAAGGACTTGAAGTGGTCGATATCCATTACCGCGACAGCCAGTTGTTGATTGGTTTGCTTGCTGTCTTCAAAGATCTCTGCGCCGACTGAATTCAACCGCATCAAGCTGTACGCTTGCGTCAACGCATCATGGTTCAACTCTGCGGCTAAGCTGTCGCGCTCGGCTACCACTGAACGCATTCGGCGAATATAAGTAAACGCATAAACGCTCATCAAGGCAAAAATCGTCGGATACCCTAGCAACCCGCGCAACGGCATCCCCACATACGTGATCCAAAACAGCGTCCCAGTGGCGATAGCAAAAAACATGTACCACGCAAAATGATAATGCACCATCACTTGATACTGCCGCAACACCACTGACCCGATCGCAAAAATCGCGGCGACCAACACGAACAAATGTGGCTCAAAGGGATGATTGACAAACCAAAAGAAGCACATCACGCTCCAATTGAACAAATACTCTGTCATACTGGTGCTTTCATCTAATAGCGGATAGCTGACGACAAACAGCAACAAATTGACATACATATCGCCGCCTTGTTGCACACTTAACGCCGCCCACTGCAAGCCGACCGCCGTCGCCAGCAAAATGCCGACGCGGATCAAGAGGTTCAAACTGCGCTGTTGCCAAGTACCAGGCGCAGTGCGCAACTTTTGGTAAAAGTCGGAATCATAGTAAGTCAAATAGCCCGCCACAAAAAATACCGATAAAATCGTGCGTCCAAGCCACATTCCAAACGCCATAGGTGTTCCCCCGAATCATTCGATGAAATGCATATACTCCTCCTAGTTAATCGCGCAAACCTGCGCTTGTCAATGAAAAATCAGTTCATTCAAAAAATTATTCTAAAAAATCATCGCCCATACCCAAAACTTTCCCATAACCATCACATCTGGCATCATTTTTAAGTGCCATTTTCAGCTATTTGCGTTTTTAGCGCGATCAACTTCTGATTTCAAGGCTTTGCATTCGCTACAATTTCCACTAAACTAAGAGAAACTGGTTTTGGAAAGGACCTTATGCTCACTGATTTGATCACCGCGATCGCCCAAGCTGATCCCATTATCATTCATCGTCATATCAATCCAGACCCTGACGCGTTTGGCTCGCAAATGGGCCTTAAAGCCTTGATCCACCATCAATTCCCGCAAAAGCAAGTGTTTGCCGTGGGCGAATCTGAACCTAACTTGAATTGGATCGGCCGCCCTGACGTGATCGCCGATTCAACCTATCGCCAAGCGTTAGTGATCGTCATCGATACCGCCAACACTGCGCGGATCGCCGATGACCGCTACACCAGCGGCACTGCGTTAATGAAAATCGATCACCATCCTGATCGCGAACCTTTTGGTGATATCAGTTATGTCGACACCAATGCCTCCAGCAGTTCTGAGATCGTCGCTGACTTGGCACAAGCCGCACATTGGGCCCTCACGCCTGCAGTGGCGCGTTGCTTATACGCTGGCATTCTCGGCGACACTGGGCGCTTCATGTTTGATCTCACCACCCCTAAAACCTTGCGCGTGGCTGCGGACTTAATGGCCCAAGGCATCGATGCGCCAGCCATCGCCCGCGCCGAAGACCAACTGACGCCAAATTTGGCCCAATTGATCGGCTACGCGCTACAACACACCCAAGTCACCGATGCAGGCGCTGGGAGTTTCATCTTATCCACAGACCAACGCGAACGCTTCGGCGTGCCGCTGGGGATGGAACAGATCGCGGTGAATTATGTCGGCAAGCTCACCACCATTGACGCGTGGATCATGTTCACGCAGCGACTTGATGGCCAATATCGCTGTGAGTTGCGCAGCAAGCATCACCCGATCAATCAACTTGCGGTGGCGTTTGGCGGCGGTGGCCATCCGCTGGCGTCAGGGGCTGTGGCCAAAGATCTGGCCACTTGCCAAGCGATGATCAAAGCCTTAAACGACTTATTAAAGGAGCAACCGAAATGAAAACTGCATATTTAGCTGAAAGCTGGTTCAACCCAGCGCAAGTCAGCTTGCTCAAAGCCGCTACGCCAAAGCTTGAAGCCAATGCCACATTAGATTGGCAAAATACATTTCGCCCGCAAGAACATGTTTACCGCAACTGGACGCCAGCCGATCACCCTAACATGTTTGCTGACCCAGAATGGCAAATGGCAACTTTTCGCGAAGATGTGTCTGGTATCAATGCTTCAGATATTGTCGTGGCGTTATACGACCCAACGCCGGCAAATTCCGATCCTGGGGTGTTGTGGGAAATCGGTTACGCGTATGGGCTGCACAAACCCGTGATCTTGGTGTTACCAGATGACTGCCAAACCGACTTGAACTTAATGCCAGCCCTTGGCGCCACGGCAGTGATCCAAGTGAAAGATCTGCTGAGTTTCAACTTCGACCAACCGCATTTGCACCATTTTCAAGGCAGCGTGTATTAAAAAAAAGACTTTTCCCTTCACACCATTTCAGTGAGCGGGAAAAGCCTTTTTTGTTTAGGCAGGTTGGGTGCTTAATGCTTGGGCGCGTTTGCCGCCAAAGTTGATCAAGCGCATCGCGTTGAAGATCACCACTAAGATCGACGCTTCGTGGACGAACATGCCACTGGCCATATAGATGAACCCAGCGATCAAGCCGATCAACAAGAAGGCGACGACGGCAATGGCAATGGCCACATTTTCCCGCGTGTTCAAAACGGTTTTTTTGGCTAAACGATAAGCGTGATTCAACGCGGCAAAACTCGATTGCATCAACACCACATCAGAAGTTTCGATCGCCACATCCGTCCCAGACCCCATGGCGATGCCAATGTCGGCAGTGGCCAAAGATGGCGAATCATTAATCCCATCGCCAACAAAGGCGACGGTGCGGCCGTCAGCTTTGAATTGTTGGACAAAGGTCACCTTGTCTTCTGGCATTAATTCGGCATGGACTTCATCGATCCCTAACACCTTGGCCACATGTTCTGCTGTGGCTTGGTTGTCGCCAGTTAACATCACCAAATGCTTGGCGCCAGCAGCTTTCAAGTTAGCCAATTCCTCAGCCATGCCTTCGCGAATTTGATCGGCGATGGCAAAGATCCCAGCGATCTGCCCATCGATGGCCACGATCACTGTCGATGCGCCAGCACTGGCCAATTCATGTA
Source organism: Lacticaseibacillus salsurae (assembly GCF_045862175.1). Classification (NCBI taxonomy): domain Bacteria; kingdom Bacillati; phylum Bacillota; class Bacilli; order Lactobacillales; family Lactobacillaceae; genus Lacticaseibacillus; species Lacticaseibacillus salsurae. Next base: position 18,022 of record NZ_BAAFZI010000019.1, read on the forward strand.
GCGTTGCCGCTTGAGCATCGGTCAACTGCAGATCATGAGCCGCGAGCAATTTCACATTCCCAGCGCAAACGTGATGTCCGTCGATCGTCGCGGTGATGCCTTGGCCTTTGATGGTATTGGTATCACTCACTGCTAAGGCCTTGAACGCTTCGCCTTGTTGATCCGCATATTGCGTCAACGCGCGGCCTAAAGGATGGTCAGACAAATTCTCTAACGCTGCTGTTAAGCGGATCAATTGCGCTTGATCATCGGTATAGGCCACCACTTGGTCAACGGCGGTTTTGCCAGTGGTCAAGGTGCCGGTTTTATCAAAGACAAAGGTATCGACTTTGGCGAAGGTATCCATCGCCTCGCCGCCTTTGACTAAGATCCCGCGCTTGGCACCATTGCCGATCCCAGCAACATTAGAAACTGGCGCGCCGATCACCAACGCCCCAGGGCACCCGAGTACCAAAACCGTAATGGCGGTACGCAAGTCTTTGGTGAACACGAATACCAATGCGGCTAAGATCAACACTGCTGGGGTGTAATATTGGGCAAAGCGATCGATAAACTTTTCGGCATGGGACTTGGTGTCTTGGGCATCTTCAACTAATTCCACGATTTTGGCAAAGGTGGTGTCATCCCCAACTTTCGTCGCGGCAACATCCAAGAAGCCATCACTTAACATGGTACCGGAAAAAACTTGATCACCGGTTTGCTTGGACACGGCGCGAGATTCACCCGTGACTGCGGCTTCGTCTGCGTAGCCTGAGCCAGAAACGACTTGGCCATCCACTGGGATCGCCGCGCCGGTTTTGACGCGAACCACATCACCGACATCCACATCATCGACATCGATTTCTGCTAAGCTGCCATCAGCTTGCACGACTGAAGCAGTCGTCGGCGCCATTTCCGTCAGGCTTTTGATCGATTCGCGGGTCTTGGATAAGGTTTTTTGTTCCAAGAAGTTCCCGAATAAGAACAAGAACGTCACGATCGCCGATTCATTATATTCTCCGATGGCAAACGCCCCGATCACTGCCAACGTGACCAGAAATTCAATGGAGATCACTTTGACGCGGATCGCTTGATACGCATGCATGGCGATAGGCAGGACTGCCACGATCGATGCGACTGCCAGCACCACTGCATAGATCGTGGGTTGGCCTAAGAATTTAGCAGCATACCCGATCACGATCAAAGCGGCAGACAACCAGGTGATCGTGGTTTGGTTTTTTTGTAAATATTGTTGGAATTTCATATTTGGATTCCCCTTTCACTCATTGACAAGTTCATTGTATGGCGGCTTTGCCAATTAAAACTTGACGCACATCAAGTTTGGTCAAATTCCGCAAAAAATTTGTCCTTGACATAATTGACCTCGAACATACTGTCGCGTTATGATGGGTTAGCTGATGCATTCAGTCAGTCATTCAAAGGGGTACAACAGATGATCACCTTTTACGGTCAACCCAAATTTGCGAACATCGACAATGCGTCGACAGCCAGCGGATATGAGCTTTTGGTTCGCCAATATATCGACGGCCGCTGGATGTTGCCAGAAGATTTCACGGCACTGCCACCAAATCAATTTGAACATTTACTGCGCAAAGCGTTAGCCGCCATGCCTAAAACCATCACCCGCATCTCGTTTAACTTAGAGCGGGTGCATTTTGTTGACCCAGAATTTCTGGAAATGGTTCAACGCGTCCAGCGCGATACTGACGTGATCTTAACGGTCGAATTGACTGAACGCTACGATCCCAATATTGATAACTTGACCATCGTGCAAGCGGCTAAGGCATTTTTTGACGCCGGCATCGATGTGGTGATCGATGATGTCGGCAGTGGTAACAACTTACCTGGATTAGTTGAGGCGCTGACGCCTTACGTGGTCGGTTATAAATTCGGCATTCAGAATTTACGTCCTTATGCCACTGATGCTGATTTGGATGATCGCTTGAACTTTTGGGCCCAACAAGCCCAAAGCAAACACAAACGCTTTGAAGTCGCCGGCGTCGAATCCCTAGACGATATCGAAAAAATGCAAGACATCCCCGCTTGTTCAGATATTCAAGGTTATTACTTTGGCCAACCCGTGCCATTAAGTACTGACGACTTATAACCAACATGGGTGTTACCCCATCAAAAAAACGCCTTGGTGCCACGATTCGTTTTGAATCGCAGTACCAAGGCGCTTTTTTGGCTAAGTGTTGCGGATAAAACGCGCTAACTTGTGCGTTAATGGATCCCTAGCATGATCTTGGCTTGTCGAGATAAGTTATCCACTGACCAAGCCGGCTCCCATACCAAATTGATCTTCACTTCGTTGACTTCCGGCAAGCGCGAAAGCATCGCGTCGATGTCTTCAGATAACATATCAGATAGCGGACATCCCATGATCGTCAACGTCATGGTCACCGTGCACACACCATCATCCAACGTGACATCATAGATCAAGCCAAGGTCGACGACATCCACGCCAAGTTCTGGGTCGATCACTTGTTCCAGCGCCTCTAACGCGCGGTTTTTGAATGTTTCATCCATCATGTCGCCCTCCATTTCGTTAGGCTTATTATAGCCTGCTAAACGCAATTGTGCCACTGTCGACTTTTGTGTGTCGGATCAAAGGACTATAATAGACCCATCTTATACAAAGGGATGACCTTAATTGACTGAATATCATCACGGCTCATGTACCACCGTATTAGTCGGCAAGAAAGCTTCCATTGACGGCTCGACAATGATCGCCAGAAATGAAGACGGCTTTGCCCCGTTGAACTTTGAAAAATTTGTCTTGGTGAAACCTGTTGACCAACCGCGGCACTACCAAGCCAAGCTCTCCAAATTCCACATCGAATTACCAGATGATCCGATGCGCTATACGTCAACACCTGATGTTGAAAAAGCGCACGGGATCTGGGCGGCAGCTGGCATCAACAGTGCCAATGTGGCCATGACTGCCACTGAAACCACCACCACTAACTCCCTCATTTTAGGCTTGGATCCATTGGTCAAAGATGGCTTAGGTGAAGAAGATATCACCGCGATCACTTTGCCTTATGTGCATTCGGCTCGCGAAGGCGTCGCACGTTTAGGCGCGTTGCATGAAAAATATGGCACTTATGAAACCAACGGCATCGCCTTTTCTGACGAAGATGAAGTGTGGTATTTTGACACCATCGGCGGGCACCACTGGGCTGCGGTACGCATTCCAGATGACGCTTATGTGATCGCACCAAACCGCTTCAATATCGATTGGTTTGACTTTGATTCTGATGACACCATGTGTTCAGCAGATCTCAAGGCGTTGATCGATGACAATCACTTGAACCCAGATCGCAAAGGCTACAACCTGCGCCATATTTTTGGCTCAGCCACGCCAAAAGACACCCGCTACAACAACCCGCGGGCTTGGTTTGGACAAAAATACCTCACCCCAGATGTTGAACAATCTCCGATCGATCAAGACTTGCCATTCATTTGCCATGCCAACCGCTTGATCTCCATTGAAGACGTGAAATTCATCGAATCGTCTCACTACCAAAACACGCCTTATGATGTTTATGGCGAAGGGACGCAAGCGCAAAAGAAGCAATTTCGGCCGATCGGTATCAACCGCAACCAAGAATTGCACATTTTACAAATTCGGCCAGATCAACCTGACGCCTTAAAAGGGGTGCACTGGTTAGCCTTTGGACCAAACACCTTCAACGCTGTGGTGCCATTTTACGCCAATGTTGAAGATACCCCAGCGGCATATCGCGATACCACCACGGAATTTGACCCAACCAATATGTACTGGTTGACCTACTTACTGGCAACTTTTGGCGATTACGACTTCAACTTGTTTGAAGACCAAGAAGACCTGTTTGAACAAAACAGCGTCGCCGCTTGCCGCAAGTTGCAACATGACGCAGACGCCGCTGCCAAAGACCAAGCTGATCTGCCAGCTTACTTGACCCAAGTCAACCAGCAAATGGCTGACGTGGCGTTAAAGCAAGCCACTCACTTATTAGGCGAAATGGTCAAGTTATCCGCCCCACGCATGGCGTTACAATTCACCTTGCATGATTGATCCATCTAAAAAGCCCACCGAAAAATTTTTCGGTGGGCTTTTTAGATGGATCAGCGAACACTTTTGTCACTTAACTGGACGGCTATTTTTCTTGAGACGACACTAAAGGCATGAAACTCATTGGAGGCGTCTTGATGGAACAAAATGCCCAAGCACTTTATGACTTGATCGACCAGGCTTATCCCGAGCATTCTGATTTTGAATGGAACGCCGCATACAACCAAATCTTGTTGAAGTATGCCAAGCAACTCAGCGACGGTGACGCCATTGAAACCATTCGCGTGCCAATGTACATCGAATTATACCAACTGCCGCATTTTCGCCCGATGACCTTATCGCCGGTTGGGCGGGCATTATATGGGAAGTTGCACCAAGATTGCCATGATTATGACGCCAAGCAGCTGCGTCATCAAGCGCTGGCTTATGGGATCATCGTGGCTGGGGCCACTTGGGGCGCCAGTTTTGGCAGCCACTAAAAAACTGGTGCGATCGCCCATACGGCGACGGCACCAGTTTTTTTAATTACCAATTTAACATTTCTCGAATTTTCATGGCTAAGCGAACCGGTGGCCATACCATATCGATCGCCACGCGTTCAACGCCATCAAGACGCTTGAGCACCCGCGCAATTTCTTCGCCTGTCGATTCTGCTAAGGGATTGCCCCATACCGATTCCGGCATGGTGACGATACAATTGCCATCCTCATCAACTTCAACGTGGTTGATCAGCCCTAAACGGACCACATCCACCCCTTGAACTGGTTCGATGACACTACGTAACACGGTACGCGCTTGTTTGGTGATATCGATCATGTGCTCAGCTCCCTTCTTGGTACAATGATTATTATACCGCTTGGGGAACGTTTTCTCATGTACGAAAACGATAAGTGTTCTCATAAAGTTCATATTTGGATGTGCTATAACCTAACAATCAGCCAATTTTTATTATTATCTTAGTAAAAGTTTATTTTTCTAATAGTTTTATTAGATTTCGATATTGGCTGACCTGCCACTGCACATAGGTTTTCCCGCGGGGCATGGTTTCGGTCACCTGCAAGATCGGCACTTGATTGGCTTTGGCGACTTGAGTCAAGTTGGTGATCAGTTTGCTTTGCACTTGTTGGTTGATCACCACAAAAGCGACTTGGTGCTGGGTCAACAAATGCGTATTTTTCTGGATATCAGCTGGCGTCGGGTCGCTACCTTCTTCGATGGCTTGGGCAAAATGCGCATCGGCCACTTTCATGCCGATGGCTTGCAAGGCGTTATTGAACACCGGCTCTGAGACTATCGCCGCTTGGCCTTGGGCAGAGGTAGTTAGCCGGCTAACTACCTCGTCTAGTGGCTTCAAACTGGTCATATAGCGTTTAGCGTTGCGGGCGTATGTGTGGCGATGTTTGGGATCAAGTTTACCAAAGCGCTTCGCTAAGGCTGTCGCCATCAACTTCATGGCTTGGGGCTTATACCAAATATGTTCATTTTCGCCGTTTTTCACGCCAACGACTTTGGCGGCGGTGATCATCGGCGTATCAGGTTGCGCCTTGGCCAGTTTGGTCATCCAGCTATCATACCCGGCGCCATTAGCGATCAACACATCCGCTTGGGCCACGGTTTTGCCGACTTGGCTGGTGGGTTGATAATCATGCGGGTCCACATTAGGATCTTTGATCACTGAAGTCACCGTGCCATATTTGCCGAGCACTTGTTGGGCCACTTCCCCATAAAAATCCACACTGGCTACCACGTGTAATTTGCCGTTTTGGCTTTGGCGTTGCTCACAGCCGGCAAGCAACATGATCAAGCCGATCAAAGCGGCGGTAAAATAAGTCCGTTTATGCATTCGGGTTCCTCCATTTGTTAATCGTAACAGTTACGATTAACAATCATAGCAAACCACCCGCTTCATTGCAACTCTCTGCTAAGGCGTGACGTTCATCGTCGATTTTCCAACGTTTATCGTCAGCTTCCCTCAACATTCCGTGATGTGGTTACAATGATCAGAGGAAAACAACTCAATCCCAATGGAGGTACCCACGCATGTCAACAACCCGCTATGAGGACATCGCAAACCTGGTGCGACAGGCCTTGGATGACCCTGAAATCGCCCAAGAGCCTGAATTGGTGACGCAATTAACGCATATCGGTGATGCCGCGTTGCATCAGCGCCGCTATTATGATGACCGCAACGCATTTGCGCCGCTGGTATCCAGTTTTGCCCGCCACCACCATGATCAAATCCTGCCAGTCTTATTAACCTTGCTACGATTTGTCCAAACACCGCATGCCTACAGCGGCCTATAAAAAACAGCGCTGAGAATCTGAAATGCAGATCCGCAGCGCTGTTAGCGTGCAAGTGATTTACTCAAGTTGCTCTTTTTGTAAGGTGGCGTTTTTGATCAAGCGATACAACGTCGCCGTCAAAGGTACCCCGATCAAAATGCCTAAGATCCCCGCTAATCCGGAACCGATGGTGATCGCCACCAGCACCAAAATGCCTGGCAAGCCGATGGAGCCGCCAACCACCCGCGGGTAGATCAAGTTGCCTTCCAGTTGTTGTTGGACCACCAAATACACCACAAATGCCACCCCTTGCATCGGGTTGGCTACGGCGATCAACACAAAGCCGATAGCGCCGCCGATAAAGGCACCAAACATTGGGATCAAAGTGGTCATCCCCACTAACACCCCGATCGAGATCGCATTGGGAAAGCGAAAAATCGACATCCCGATCACTGACAACGTGCCCACGATCGTCGCTTCGGTGACTTGTCCCACGATGAAATGTGAAAACATGTCATCAGCGACCCGCAACACATAGCGCGTATAGGCCAGCGGTTTGGCGGGCACAAAGGCGTTCAACACGCGGTTTAAATGTGAACTGATTCGTTCTTTTCCACCAACTAGATACAGCGCAAACGCAAATGCCAAAATAAATGAGAAGATCCCGCCAGCTAAATTGGTGAAGATCGACACTGAACTGGAGAAAATATCTGTGACCCCTGAGGTGATGAACTTTAAGGCTTTTTGTTGCAGATCAGACCAGTCGATTTGCGCAGAGATCAAACGTTTCGTCAAAGCATTGGCTTGTTGGGACTTGGCCAGCCAGTCGTTGATCAAGTTGATGGTATGCGGCAAGCTGGCAAAGAAATTCGTCAACGCTGTGATAAATTGCGGGATCACCAACCACATCACAAATCCGATCAATACCGCCACCACGATCACTGAACTCAGCAGTGCCAACGGCCGGCGCAACCCTAAAGCCACGCGGCTGGTGGCATGTGGCCAAAGCAACTTTTCAATGCGGACACACACCAAATTCAACACATACGCAAAAGCGGCGCCTAAGATCAAAGGCTTGGCGATGGTCAATAAGTTGGTCAGCGCGGCAAATAATTGGGCCGGATAGATCAAGCCGATCAAAAAAATCGCCACGATCACGGCCACGCGGATCGCTTGTTTGAGATTGATGTTCATCTTGACCTCCATTTACAAAATTGGGGAGAGTAACCGCGAAAAAGCTTGTTTGAACCGAAGCCACAACGACATCTTCCGAAAATCTTCTGCTGTGATCTCGGTGCTATCAGCAACATCGGCCATAAAGATCTTATGTAGTTGCAACGCGACTTGCGAATTATAAATAAACGCATTGGCTTCAAAGTTCAACTTGAAACTGCGAAAATCCATATTTGCAGAACCGATCGATGAGATCGTGTCATCAATGGTGACGACTTTGGCATGTAAGAAACCTTTTTGGTAAAAATAGATCTTGGCGCCATCGTCTGCCAGCATATGCGCATAATATTGCGTCGCTCGGTACACAAAGGCGTGATCTGGCATATGCGGCACCATGATGCGCACATCCACCCCGGAATGGATCGCGCTGCGCAGCGCATTGATCACGGAATCATCGGGGATCAAGTAAGGCGTTTGGATGTAAAGATGTTCTCTGGCGGAATTGATCAAGCGCAAATACCCGAGTTTGATCTGTTCCAGATCCCCGCTAGGCCCGCTGGTGACGATTTGCAGCATCGTATCACCTAAGCCTTCGTCGACTTTAGGAAAATGCGTCTGATTGACATCCAGCTTGTGGTCGCCTGCAGTGGCATCCCAATCTTGAATGAAATGTTGTTGTAGCGCCAACACGCCATCGCCAACCAGCTTCAAATGCGTATCGCGCCAGTAGCCGAATTTTTTATCGCGGCCAACATATTGATCGCCGATATTAAACCCGCCGATATACCCGACCCAACCATCAATAGCGACGATTTTGCGGTGATTGCGGAAGTTCAAGCGAAAATCAAATAAGTTCGAATGGATCCCTAAGAATGGCTCCGCATACCCGCCAGCATCACGCAACGGGGCAAAAAACGCCGGCTTGGCGCCCATTGAGCCCCAAGAATCATACAACACCCGCACATCGACGCCTTCTGCCGCCTTGGCAGTCAAAGTGTTTAAGATCTCAGCGCCAAGTTGATCCGCATAAAAGGTGTAAAACTCGATATACACATGATGTTTTGCCTCGCGGATCTCTTGTTGCAAGTCATCAAACAACGCGCGGCCATCGGTGAAAATCGCCGTTTCATTATTCGTGGTGACAAAACTATGATCGATGCCTTGAAACAACTGGACCATATTTTTCACTGACGCTTGCGCATGGGTATCTGTGGCGCGATAAGGCGGCACCGACGCTTGTTGGGCTTTTAACGCATCAGTCAATTCCGCGTTAGGTTGGGCGCGGATATTATCCAATTGGCGATGGGTGAGCTTGCGGCCTAAAAAGGCATACAGCAAAAACCCGATCACTGGCAAGAAGTTCAGCACTAACAGCCAAGCCCAAGTCGCGGCGATATCGCGCTTTTCTCGAAACACTGTAAAAATCGCGCCGATGGTGTTAAGCACGATCACCACTTCAATGATCACTTTGATGGTTTCCCAGTTCATAAATCAGCCTCCGATCCTCTTGGTTACTAAACTACCGCATACGGCGAAGATTACAAGCCTAAACGCCACCAAGACATGAAAAATCAGCCGAAGCCTAAGCCCGACTGATTTAAGCGTTAACGATCTAAGCGTTTGAAAGCTGGTGCCAAGGCCAAATATAAGATCGGCACGACGATCGCTGTGGACACCGCATTGATGCCTGCAGACGTCAAGCTCATGAAGCTGGCCACGATCGCCACATGAAAACTGGTCCCAACCATCATTGCTTCAACGATCGACACCAAATAACTGGTGATGATCTTGGTGATCCCGGCAGTGACGCTGATGGTGATCAACGCTTTAGGTGCCAAGCGATGCGTTTTGCCGCCAAAGGCTTTAAACAAGCTGGACACCACGATCGCCATCACCAAACATTCCAACACTGTCAACCAGCTGGTGGCGGCATAGCCGTTCAACACATCAAAGCCGCCTAAGCCGATCGCTGAGGCGACAAACCCATAAGTCCCGCCTAAAAATAAAATCGCCAATACCATCAAGGTATTACCAAAATGGATAAATGGCCGGCCGACAATGGCAGGCAGCGGGATGCGCAACATCCAGATCCCGATATAAATAATGGCAGCAAACAAGCCGGTAAAAACCAACTTGCGTAAATTCGTGGTACGTTTCATGAACGACTCCTCCTAAATTCTTGTCGAAATGGTGTGCAACAGCCATGGCAATTCAGCGCTGTACGCGACGCCAAAACGCGGATCGGATTTATCTGCCAACGTTGTGATCAGCGCCCGCGCGACGAAATTCATCGCCAAATGGCTGGCTTCGATCAAATCGATTCCTTCAACCAGCGCCCCACACAACACTGCGGCAAAAATATCGCCAGTACCAAAGAATTCGCCAGACAAACGCTGGGTTTGCCACAGTCGTGCTTGACCTTGTTCAACCACTGCCACACCAACGCGGCCATTGACCATATTGACCCCCGTCAACACCACATCAACATGAAACCGATCCGCCAAACGCTGCGCTAAGGCTGTGGCGGCTTTAGGTAACAAAGGATCGGCACTGAGCGGCTCATTTAAGAGTAACTGGGCTTCAGTCGGATTTGGCGTGATGACTGTGGCAAGTCGGACTAACTGTTGCATCGCTTGGACATACGTGTCGTCAAAGCCGCGATATAATTGCCCATGGTCGCCCATCACCGGATCGATCACTTTAATGCCAACGTTTGCATATTGCGGTAGCCATTTTTGCCACACGTTAAGCGCGGATTGGCCCAAATACCCTAGTAAGATCGCTTGTGGCTTGATGTTTAAGTCTTGCCAGTGGCTTAAGATCTTGGGCATTTGTGCGGAAAGATCAAAATAAGTGTTGTTGGCAAAGCCGGTATGGGCGGATAATAAAGCCGTGGGCAATAACAGCGGCTGATGGCCGAATGCGGCGATCAACGGCACCGCCACGGCCATTGACACTTGGCCAACACCAGATAGATCTTGACTGATGATCACTTGTGATTGCATCTTGTCCTCCTGATTCACTAACGGCCTTTAATTTTAACCGAATTCTCATCAAATTACTAGCATTTTCAGAAAAAGACCGCCACGTTGTTACTGCCGTTTGCCTACAACTTGTCTTTCCAGGTTGACGCACCCTTTGCTGGCGTGTTTAAGATAGATCAAACCGTTCACAGGAGGGCTTCATGTTAGGCACACTTTTTAATACCGCAATGATCATATTAGGTTCCAGTTTAGGCGCGCTAGGCAAACGTGGCATCAAATCCAGCACCCATCAAATGTTGATGGAAGCGCTGGGTTTATGCGTGATCGCCATTGGCCTCAACACCACCATCAGCCACATGCCAGATTCCAAATATCCAGTATTGTTTATCGCCAGCCTCGCCATTGGGGCGTTGATCGGCAGTCGTTTGGATCTTGACGGCCGCTTCAATCGCTTGCTGGCCAAGCACCAAGGCCAACAAGGCTTGGCCCAAGGCTTAGCGACTGGCATTTTGCTTTATTGTATCGGCACCTTATCGATCGTCGGGCCGATCACTGCCGCGCTTAAAGGCGATATCACCATGTTATTGACCAACGGAATGCTAGATGCGGTGACGTCAACGATTTTGGCGACGACGTTTGGCTTTGGCATGATTTTAGCGGCACCGGTATTGTTTTGCTGGCAAGGCGGTATTTATTTATTGGCCAAATTATTAGCCGGCGCGATTTCTAATGCCATGATCACGGAGTTGTCCATCGTTGGCGGCGTGTTGATCTTAGCTTCTGGCATCAGCATTTTAGGGTTAAAGCCGATCAAAACCTTGAACCTGCTGCCGGCATTAGTCGTCCCGATCGTCGTCGTCGCCGCGATCCAAATGTTGCGCTAACGCATGGATGCGGTCAAACACTTGCGCTTCTTGGCGGCGGTTGGCCGTATGGATGGTGCTATTAGGCCGCATGACTTTGACATAACGCACATTGGGCTCAAACGCGTAACGCTTGGGATTTTGCGCGACAAAACTTGCCGTAAACCAATAATCTTCGGCAATATGCAACTGTTCATCAAAACGTAGATTCCCAATCGCATCGCGCCTGAAGGCTTTATTCCAGACATAACCGCCAATGGCACTGCCATGTTGCGTGACTTGATCAAACATATCGCGCTGATCTAACGTCAACCATCCTGGAGCAAAATGTTGACTGACACCCCACCAGCGATAGCCGACTGCTGTGGCCACAATGTCTGGACTTGAAAAACCCGCTTCAAGTGTTTGCACAAAATCCGGTGCTAAGCGGTCGTCGCCATCGACAAACGCGATAATATCGCCTGTGGCATGCGCCAACCCGACATTGCGAGCAGCGCCAATGCCGCCATGTGGCACTTCTAAGGCATGCCAGTTGGCGATGCCGCGAACGAATTGTTGGGCCCGCGGAAAAGTTTGATCCGTTGACCCATCTGAAACTAACCACAATTCGAAATTCTCAGTTTGATTGGCCAACGTTGCTAACATTGGGGATAAATATTCCCCTAAATTATACATCGGTACGATAACAGAAAAGCGCACCATGATCGCCTCCTTTTAGGCATATCATGGGCGCTTCTTTAATTTGCGTCAAACTTTAGCATTAGAAAATCGCTAACAAGGCGATCACGGCGATCACCACCAAGGCAATAAAGCCGCCAGCTGCCTTCACACCGGCGTTGGTCCAATAGGCATCGGCAACCCGATCCAACCCGCGATCTTCGTCAAAGCGGCGCATGTCTCGTGAATTCATCATCATAATCTCCAACTCCCTTAATCTTTCTCTAATCTTGTTATACCCCATTTTGCCCAAAGAAAAAAGCCCTAACTCACGCTAGGACTTTCCAAGTTCACTTTAATTGCAAAATACGGGCTTTGATCTGATCGCGCACCGCACGGAACACTTCAAGCTGTTGGGCAGGCGTGCCGGTTGCGGCAGCCGGGTCTGGCAGTGGCCAGTGCAATTTGGTCACGCTTTTCGGCGTCACTGGGCAACGATCGCGGGCATCCCCGCACAATGTCACCACCAAGTCGCACTGATTTAAATAAGTTGGGTCGATCAACTTGGACGTGTGCTGCGAAATATCGATGCCAACTTCTTGCATCACTTGCACCGCTTTAGGATTTAAGCCATGGGTTTCGATGCCAGCACTTTGGATCTGCCAGTCGCTAGGAAGCAATTGCTTGGCAAAGCCTTCTGCCATTTGACTGCGACAGGAATTGCCAGTACATAGAAAATAGATTTTTTTCATCAAAGGCACCCTTTCTATCCCGTTAGTATGCCGGCATCAGGGTGACTTGTCAATGTTTTACCACGGTGCCATGTTCCCGCCGCTTTGTTGATAAATGATCGCATATGGCGTCCCCGCTGCTAACTTGTCAAATTGTGTTTGCGTCAATGCTTTAAAATCAAGGCTTTGGCGGTGGGCCGCCAGTTGCATAGGATCTTGGACGACAACTTGGTAGGTTTTGGCCCAATCAAACAACGCTGGCACCACAGTAGGCGTCGGGATCAACACGTGCATGTGATCGATGGTCACTAAGGTGCGGTAGCGAGTTTGCGGGAGTGGCACCAGTCCGATCGACGGAAAAATCACCGACTGCAATAACGCGATCGTCACCCGCTTGGGCATTTTGGCATAAAACACCTGGCCGTGCTCATCTTTCAACGTCACGATGTCGCCAAATTCGGCTTGTCCGACCGCCATTTGATAACCGGCAGTGAGACGGTGTAACCACTTTGGGGTTGAGTTGTGGGGATACTGCTTACCTGCGACTACAGCATGCATATACGCCGGATGCGTGGCAATGGCGCGACTAATATTGGCGAAGGCCGGCACGCCAAGCAGTTCAATCATCGTATCGCTGTGCCTATCGTTTACCTCAAGCAAATCGCGAGCGTCTAATTTCAATAACCGACACAAACGGGCCACATTCTCAAGATCTGGCTTGCGTTGATCATGTTCCCATTGTGACACCGTTTGCCGGGTGACAAATAGCTTATCGGCCACTTCTTGTTGGGTAAAGCCTTGCTTTTGACGCCCGGCCACCAACTTCTCTCCAATTTTCATGAGCCCTTGCCTCCACTGAGATTATCGCACATTGGCAAGCACTTTTGGCTAGTTTTGGGCCAGTCACAAACTGTGACGTTGAACAATTTAACTGCTTATCGCCAAAATCGGCGCATCAGCAACTTCGCAACCACCGCAACGGCTGTCATCCCGACTAAAACGCCGACCAAACGCATTGACCAGCCAAACAGTAAAAATACCAACCCCAAAGCCAGCAACAGCATCAAGCCGGTGAGCCACTGACTGCGTCTTTTGGCTTGCGACGTTAACGGACCGGCTACCCGCCGATAATTGCGCGTGGCGTATAACAACACCACCAAGTTGATCAACATGATCAACACAAAAACCGCGCGCGTTGTGTACCCCATCGTCACCCCGACAATGTGGTATTGATGCATGATCACCAAAGCCAACAATACCAAGTTCACGGCATAAGCGCCCCAATACATCACCTTGGCACCGCGCCGTTCTTCTTCTTTAAATTTTGCATCTGCCATCATTTTTGCATCCCCTTTAAGTAATTGGTCTAAGGAAAGCGCAAAAAATTCCGATAATGCGACCACACTCGCCAGATCCGGATAGCTGCGCCCGACTTCCCAGCTGGAAATCGTTTGCCGCGTGACGTGCAATTGCTCTGCCACTTGTTGTTGGGTCAACTTGCGAGCCTTGCGCGCCGTTGTGAGTTGTTCGCCGATCGTCATTGTTGCACCTCCACCAATCACCTTAAGGACTTTAGCTCTATTCTACCAGCAACCAGCCTTTGCAAGCACGCAACCAGCTGACGCATTTGCGCGATCGACTGATCAAACACAAAAAAACGCCAACGCTGGGGTTGACGTTGGATCATCTGATTAAATTCGGAACATGTGCCATATCACAACTTTCATCACGCACATAACCAATCACGGTGTCATGATTTCTGCTTTTCAACCGCCAAGGGTAATCAACAATCCAGCAAATGTCGTCATCGTTCAAGCAATTGTTGGCAATCAAAAAGATCGTCAGTAAACTTCTTGGCCGGAGTTTGACGATCCTAAGATTGGACTAACTTTTATATGCCAGCCGTCTTTAACGGCCTGCTGAGCCGACATGTTGCGTTCAAAAACATGCCGGCTTTTTTCTATATCGTGATTATAGCATGCCTGTTTTCTAAACGAAACATGTCATCAACATCATCAATAACCGACATCAAGACAAACTCCCTCTTAACGCCGTTGATCGCCTGCCTCGACGAAACACCAGCCTGTTCTCCAGACAAGCCGAGCGCATACTTAAAACCTCAATGCCATCTGCACCCCGCGTTGGGCAATATGACCACGTCAGTAATTGATACAATTTGGCAGTCATGGGTGGCAATGAAAGTAAATGGTTTGACTTTCGATTTTGTCAGGTCTGAACATTTCCCGGGAAATAATATTCTTAAATGCTTAAATCTAAGAATCGCAGTATAACACGCTTTTTAGAGCGTATTGTTGTCCCAACATTATATAAAACGCTGTTGGAATGTGCCACCAATGTGCCATCTCAAGTTTGGAGTCTACTGATTTTCAGTAGGCTCTTTTTGTCGAGATTAAGTGCTAAAAACACTTCTTCCTTGCATTATAGGTCCACACTAAGGTCTGTCCTAAGAATACGCTCAAATGAAAGCGCGGAATTTATGATTGCCGCGTTGCTGGACGAGCCACGCTGAGCCAACATATTGTGGTGACCGCCGTGTCATTGAACATAGAAATCAGCAAATTCCTCACCAATCCCAACTGGCGATCTCATAATGGATTGGAGCGGATCAATGTGACGTTGCCTCTGTTCGTTGCGATGGCTTAGTTCTGGCGCAATCACGATTAGCATACGCGTCAAATCGGTTTCAGGTTACAAACCGCCACGGTATTAGACGAAGATACGCTGTGGCTACAATACCGCGTGACTGATCCGCAAGGGTAGGCAAACAAATACCGCTAATCCGTGATTTAAGGATTGACCGTATCTTTGTATCTAGGCGTTAATGCGACGCGCAGCATGTTTGAGCAGAAACGGTGCCAGCAACGTTGTTAAGATGACTGCGGTGATGATTGCTGAATAGTAATCCCCGCTGATCAGCTTGGCTTGATAGCCGATCTGCGCAATGATCAAGGCCATTTCTCCGCGTGAAACCATACCTGCACCGACCAAGTATGATTCATCTAAAGTAAACCCAGATAATTTGGCACCGCCACCTGCACCCAAAAGCTTAGTCAGCGTTGCGACAACGGTCAAGACGACGATCAACAACAAGTCGTGTTCGATTCCGGCTAACGACATGTTCAGCCCAATCGAAACGAAGAACACGGGAATGAAAATCGCGTAGCCGATCGGTTCAATACTTTGATCGACTTCATGAGCGACGTGCGTCTGGGCAATCGCGATCCCGGCAAAGAAAGCGCCAATCACCGCGCTCAGCCCGATCAGATCCGCGATATACGCCATGCCAAAACATAAGATCATAGCCATTAACGTGGGCCCGACTGGAATCAGTAATTTGGTTCCGAGCTTGGCGAGAATCGGGGCGATGAAGCGCACGACGAAATAAATCGCGACAAAGTAGATTAACTGCTCCAAAAACGTCAGGGCCAGCGGGATTTGCGTGGTCGAACCCGTCGTCGTGCCCATCACACTGACCATGATGCTGAGTAAAACAACCGCTAACACATCATCGACTACCGCCGCGCCAAGAACTGTTGAACCACTTTTACTATCAAGTATGCTCAACTCCTTCATCACGGCCACCGAAATCGAAACAGATGTGGCAGCAAAGATGACACTCAAAAATAGGCTTTCAAACTGGGTCAGTCCGAACCAAAGCCCGACTGGATAAATCAGCACCATCGGGACCAAGACGCCCAACAATGCAACAATCACACTAGGACGTAAGTATTTTTTCAACAACGTGAGGTCGCTCTCTAATCCGGCAATGAACATTAGGATAATAACCCCAATCTCTGAGAAAATATGAACAAACTCATTGGGATGCACCCAGTTCAACAATGCTGGGCCAAGCACGATACCAACGAGCAACTGACCGATCACTGCCGGAATGCCAATCCGCACTGCTAAGTGGCCGATTAAACTGGTAGCAATCAAAATGATGACAAGTGCGCCTAAAAATTCCAAACCAAAACCTCCTCATACAAAAAACGTAAGCCAAGTACCTCTTTCACACCCCTGAAAGAGAAAACCTTGAGCTTACGTCAACCGATTGATCTATTTAAGTTTTAATAACATCTTTTCAATTTTAGCAAATCGTGCCGCCATCTTCAAGTGAAGCACACATCGAGCCTGGGTTACGGTTCTTGAAAAAAAGCTGATTCTCTATGTTTCTGTCCTTTAGATTGTACTTGACAAAGATTACAGAATAAGTTTTAATGTTTAATCGGATAAACGTTAGAACCATTATACAGGAGGTATCGATGACTAAACATAATTCAGAGGAAACGCTGGCGATTTTTCAAAAAAGCGCTCCGGTATTATCTATCTTACTCGATGAGAACCGACAGCGGATTTTGCTGATGCTTTGCCAAACCGATCAACTTACCGTCAGTGAAATCACAGATCGATTATCGCTGTCACGCCCAGCAGTCTCGCATCATCTCAAGTTGATGCGTGATGCTGGAATATTAGCGGTCAACCAAGTCGGAACAGAGCGCTACTACCGCACCAACATGGCAGACGCACTCGGACTACTCAAACAACTGGTCACCGCGCTTGAGGCAGATGTCGCAGGCAAAGAATAGTCGTTTTGGACGATCATTTTTAAGGCCTATAAGTTTAAATGTCTAAACGTTAAAAAATAGGAGAAAACCATATGAATCAATCTATCATGTTTCAGCCGCTGATGTTGGCTAACGGCACTAAAATTAAGAATCGGTTCATGAAACCGGCAATGAGCGAAGTTATGGGTGATGCGCGTTTTCGGCCCACAGCGCGCTTGATCGCACTGTATCGAGCCTGGGCCAATGGCGGCACAGGCTTGTTGATCACTGGTAACGTCATGATCGATGCTCAAGCGATTAGTGAAAAAGGTAATGTGGTGATTGAAGACGATCGCGACTTGCCGCTCTTGCAAGAGTGGGCCAAGGCCGGTAGCGTGAACGGTGCGCAAACTTGGGTCCAGCTGAATCATCCCGGTCGTCAAGCTGCCAAACACGTCGCCTTACATCCCGTCGCACCAAGCGCTGTGCCACTGGAAGGGCCAAATGCTTTTGCGTTCAATCCACCACGGGCGTTGACTATTGAAGAAATTCATGCAATCGTGGCCAAATTTGCCCGCTCGGCGGCGATTGTTAAAATGGCTGGGTTTGGCGGTGTGCAGATTCACGCCGCGCATGGCTATTTGCTCAATCAGTTCTTGTCACCATTATCGAACCGCCGCACTGATGACTACGGTGGTTCACTTGAGAATCGGATGCGGATCATTGAGGAAGTGTATTTGGCCATTCGTGAACAAGTCGGTGCTGCTTTTCCAGTCGGCTTGAAGATTAACTCCTCTGATTTTCGTGCTGGTGGTTTTAGCGAAGCGGAATCAATTCAGGTGATCCACCGGATGGCGCATTTAGGGGTAGACCTGATTGAAATCTCTGGCGGTAATTATGAAAACACAGTGATTCAAGGGGACAATCGTAAGGGCGCCTTCTTCATTGACTACGCTGCTAAGGCCAAGGCGGGAATCGATACCCCAATCGCCGTCACCGGAGGCTTCAGAACATTACACGGAATGGAAACCGCGGTCACCAATCATGAAGCCGAAATGGTTGGCTTAGCACGTGCGACCGCCTTAATTCCAGACTTACCCAACCAGGTCAAAAAAGGCGCCTTCACTGAAATCAACTTAGAGCGGCTTTCGACTGGACTGCCATGTCTAGATCGCAAAGCTGGTGCTTATATCGGTTTGAGCTACTACGAAATGCAAATGGTGCGTATCGCTGGCGGCAAACCGGTGAAACTGACGAAAAACGCTTGGCGTCCATTGTGCTTCGCGTTTCATACTCAAGGTTGGTCTGTATTGATGCCGCAGCGGGCATAGAGATGGCACGGACATTATTTGCGCCAAATAAGTATTTTTAATCTAGAGCGGGGATAAAAAGCCACTGGCTTGGCCGGTGGCTTTGTTAACAATGCTTGCAATGAATTTTCAAAATGGCTCGATGCTCTCTGAAAGCTTGCTTAGTAACTCAACTAGTCGGTTACATCGAGACGGCGCTGTTTGAAATAAAACTGTCTGTCGTGATCGCTTATTTCACGCTTTACCTTAAATGGAGCACCAAAAGCCACAACGTTTGCCGGAATATCATTAGTGACGACACTTCCGGCCCCAATAACTGTGTTATCTCCAATGGTTACGCCTGGAAGAATGGATACGTTGGCGCCAATCCATACGTTTTTCCCAATAGATACGGGAATGTTGTACACATAATGATGCTCGCGAAGAATTGGGAGCACAGGATGCCCAGATGTTGCGATAACAACGTTTGGCCCAAACATACAATAATCTCCAACTTTTATTTCAGCATCATCAACAAGAGTTAGGTTGAAGTTGCAGTAAATCCCCTTTCCAAAATGGACATTATGACAGCCCCAATTTGCATGAAGGGGTGTTTCGATGTGGCACCCTTGTCCTATCTCCGCAAACATATCTTGCAGTAACTTTTCTTTTAACTTTGATTGATTTGGTCGTGTTTGATTGAAGTCGTAAAGAGTTTCCAGATATTCTGATTGCTTTCCCATTAACTTCGGATCGTCGTAGTGATAAGGGAGTTCTCGATGCTTTCGTTCTATATTATTCATTTGCTTCTCCTTGGGAATTTAATACTTGGCTCATAATTTCAGTTACGCCATGTTGATCGTTTGTATTGGCTTTATATTTCCCGTACTGGAACATTTCGGGTATGGCATTTGCAACGACGTAACTTTTCTCAACGACAGTCAGCATGGGAATATCGTTTTCAGCGTCTCCAAAGGCCATCATTTGGTCTGGAGATATGCCTAGTGCTGAACCAAGGTACTTAATTGTGATCCCTTTATCTGTTCCTAACGGCATAAAGTCAATCCATTCACTTCCGCTAACTTGAACGGAATAGTCATGTTCAAATGGTTTCCGAAAAATCGTCGAATACGCAGTCCTACTGCTTTTATCGGGAAAGTACACGGTAAACTTATCTGCCGCGAGCGTCAGGTTTTCAAAATCTTCTACAGCTTTAATTTCTGAATAAAAATACTTGAGGTGATTAAGTGAGGCTTCAAAAATCTTTGGAATATACGCTGAGTTCAGGCCGCACAGAATTGGAATTCCAGCTGTTTGTTGAAGTGTAAAGTTGATCATCTTCTGATAATCTTCTGTTTTTAACCTTGCTTGATGAATCAATTCTCCATGAAATTCAACAACGCCACCGTTGTCTGCAATGAAAGCCAAAGGCAAATCTGGAAATTGAGCTTTCAGTGTGTACAGTGGCCGTCCACTGGCAATCGCTGTGACAACGCCGACATGATCTAACTGACTTACAAGTTTATAAAATTCTTCTGGAACGTGTTTGTCTGATGTTAATAAAGTTTCGTCCATATCTGTAGCGATAAGTTTTACGGATCTCATTGAACTTCACTCCTAGTATCAGTATAGTTCCATTATAAGGCGCGAAATTAGCGGTAGAATGTTAATATTGCGCGGATGAATATAAAAATCGTACAGAGGCGACAAAATGGAAATAAAGGTATTCTCAGATTTTTCTGAAGAAATGCAGTATAACATCAACGACTTTCCACTCTATGTGCGAATCAATAAACTTTCCCATTTTGGATATTGGGGCGCGTGTCACTGGCATAGTGGGGTCGAAATTGTTTCTATTCTTGATGGAACTATGGATTTTTTTATAAATGGTCAAATTGTTCCACTCTTACCAAAAAGTATTCTCCTTGTTAACAGTAAGAGAATGCACTACGGATTTTCCGACACCAAAGATGAGTGCACGTTCATTGACATGATTGTCGAACCAAGCCTTTTCGATAGTAGCTGTAGCTCTATTCAAAAGCAGATAGATAATTCATTTGGGCGGTCATCAGAAGATTACCTGTTGTTTGATTGTAAAAGCGAGGCAGCACAAGAGCTTGCTTCCGCTGCGCGGATAATTCATGGGTTAATGAGTACCCCCAAGCCGAATATGATAGATGTTCAGGTAGAATGTATGAAAGCCATGAGTAAGTGCATCAAATTTATGGGTCACTCAACGCGAAATACTGAACATACTGTAAATAATCAGGAAATTTGGAAAATGGTTGACTATATACATCGCCATTATTTTGAGACAGTTCAGATCGATAATATTGCCGATGCTGGCAAAGTTTCTCGAACTCGATGTTTTAATATATTTCGTAATTATTTGGCACAGACCCCAACCGAATATCTCACACGATACCGCCTCGACATCAGTCTAAAGTTACTTGCAAAGACAGATATGTCAGTAAAGGAAATTAGTTCTAATTCTGGATTCCAGTCGGTCAGCTATTATTGCGCAACTTTCAAAAGACTTTTTGGTTGTACTCCGTTGGAATATCGAGAGAGTGTCTCAAACAAAAAATAGAAATTGGCAATAGAATTCTGTTGGGTTTCTGGAAAGCATAAAGGCCTGGCATACATGCTCGTGGATTGCAGTGGGCATGTATGCCAGGCTTTTTTAGATGCCGTCGGTGATAATCCAGTTGTTACTTTGCTTGGAAAAATCGAATTGTATCTAGTCCCTTATTGTTATCAGTCAATCCCGTTTCTGCTGATCATCCCGGTATGATTGTATGGCCTTAAGCTCCTGGTAAACTTGATGAATTTCCTTAATAGGTATATCTCGATACTTGGATTGTTTCGTGATCTTTCGACCATTCTGATCCGTTTTCGGTTCACCGTCTTCATCAACAGGTGTGTACGGGCGAAAGTATTGCATGATTTGATCAAGCTGTTCCGATAATCCATCCAATTGTCGCGGTGAGAAATCCTTCATCATATGCATAACCCGACGTATTTCCGTCACCTTTGGCATATATTCGTCAATTCGATCAAGAATGGCCGTAGTTTCTCCAACTGCGGTCTCTTTTTCTGTTCTCAAAAGTTCTGAAGGCATAACATTGAAAAATTTAGCAATGCCGATCAAGTTCTCGTAGGTTGGGTGGTTATTCTCACGTTCCCAGTTAGAAATAGCTTGTCCGTTAACCGGAGTATCCAAAGCAGCTCCAAGTTCTGCTTGGGATAACCCGCTTTGAATACGGAGCCGTTTTAGATTTGGGCCAAAATAGTGCACTTTTGTCATATTGATCACCTCGTTATCAGATTACCAAACAGCAATACCTATATCAAGTTGCAAAACTATATTTAAAAGTTATGTAGCTATGAAAAAGCTAAGGAAATCTGTTGAAAGTCTTGATATCATTGCGTTAACGTATAGCTTGTCAATACGATTAGTGATGAAAGGAGGAATCCACGCCGCCGTGCGCGGCGTGCAGCGCGAAAGCCGCTAGCGCGAGCGGCGGCGGTCGGCGGCGGTCGGCGGCGGTCGGCGGCGGTCGGCGTTAGCCGGCCGCCTCAAGCCCCCAGTGTCTAATAGGGGGGCAGAGATAGGAACGTACTAACAAAACACAGGGTAGAAATGCCGTAGGCAAGGCATTCCCCGTAGAGACAGAGTGTCAACAGGCTAAAAAAGCTGTAAACACCAGAAAACAAAGGAGAAAATGCCAATGCAAAATGATTTGACTGCGGGAATCGTGGTCACTGATTGGTTAGGCAAGTTTTGGGACTTGATGACCAAGCAGAAATTGACGCAACAACAAGTGGCCGATAAGGTCGGGATTACTCGTGGTTACCTGAATCAGCTACTCGGCGGCAAAAGACCGCTAAACGACAATATGCGACGCCAACTGATGTGCGCTTACCGTGAGCTATCCGGTGACGAAGCACTGACAATGTGGATTGACTATGTCCGTATTCGCTTCCCCACTCATGATGCAATCCCCATCATGACCGAATTGTTGCAGATTAAGCCAATATTCTTCGCGCCGGACAACTGGGGCTTCTACGGCTATACCGGTAAGTTTGAACACGGCGCGATGCAAATCTTCACTTCACCAGAAGATGACGATCGCGGTACGCTACTTGAACTGAAAGGTGAAGGCTGTCGCGAATTCGAGTGTCTGCTACTCGCTCAACATCGGAGTTGGTATGACTTCTTTGAAAAGGCAAATGAACTCGGTGGTCACTACAATCGGATCGACCTTGCCATCAATGATTATGTAGATATGCTACCGGTGCAATACTTTATTGATCCTGGATTATTCACCTCGGTATTGGGGACATGAAATCGCATCTGGCCGGTCTGAAAGCAACGTTTGGATCGTTGCGAATACTGACTGAGCGGAGAAGTTGGTGATCGATGCACCACGAACAGACCGACCCAGTTTTCGGCTCGACGCACGACCTATTCAGTTATTCAGTTCAGGTCGCCAACTGATGGACTTCGTCCATGAGCCGACTAAACCAGTTCTTGTAAACATAGTTAGAAGCAAGATGAATCACCACACGACGGGCGTGCCAAGTAATCCTACCGGCGATGTGAAAGAGGCTGAACCGTAGCGAGGAGATGGTTGAACGACGGTCTTCCGAGACAAAGAGCTGTTTAAAGAGCTGAACCAGGTTATAGGCAATACCGGTGATCAAGGCTCGTGCAGTGTTCCGTGCAAAAGTTGAGCTGTCTGTTTTGTCAAAGCCAAACCCGCATTTCAGCTCCTTAATTTGGTTCTCAGCATTGCCCCGCTGTCTATAGGTCTTGAACAAAGTCTCTGGAGCCTCGGAGGCCAGGCTGGTCACTACGAATGCGTGGTTCCAGGGAACTAGCTCATCTGCCGTATGAGTAGAACATACGATAACACGGCGAGCTTTACCCCATGACGCGGCCTGATACTTGAATTCGTGGTAGACGCATTTG